>CAZTKT010000008.1:0-25522 GCA_964614265.1 uncultured Candidatus Saccharibacteria bacterium
TTCCGCTCCTTGAAAAGCGAAGAGAGGAGCGTCACTCAGGGGTGTGAGCAGTTACATGTGCCACGATAACAGCAAAGCAAGAACCCCGCGCTGTTTCCAACGCGGGGCCCAAAGGACAAAGTTCCAAGGACCGAGGTCCAAGGTTCAATGTTCCAAGTTCAACTTGCACGCAACGCAGCGGGGCTGCGGTCGCCCCAGGCGCTGCCGAGCCAGCTGCCGCCCCAGCCCCACCTGCCGCCGCGCCAGCAGAGGTAGCGGACGCACAGGTCGCCATCGCGGTCGCGGTACACCGTACCCCAGAAGAAGACGTACTTGCCTTTCCATTCCTCGGGGATGAGGTGCGGATTGGCGAGCAGGTAGTCGAGGACGCAGGCGTTGAAGGGGACCTTCTTCGCCATCTCCTTGCGGAGCTTGTTGCCTTCGAGCACCTTGCCGTTCTTCTGGCCGTTCGTGAGCCAGAGCTCGACCCTCGAGGCGTCCCATTGGAATGAGCCGCCCTTCTGGTGTTCTTCGACGGACCAGCCGTCGGGAACGAACGGGTCAGCGTCGCAGTCGATGACGTGCGCGACCACCGTGATGGAAGCGTGGCCGAGCAGGACGCGGCGGACATCGGCGAGGACGTTGCCCTCGCAGAGCCGCTTGATGTCGTCGTTGCTGTAGTCCGCGCGGCGGAATGCGAGCTTGAGTTCGTTGGCTTGGCCAACATCGAGCATCAAATCGTTGCTCATCGTTGTTCTCCAGTATGCGACGGTGTTCGTTAGAACCGTGTCGCGTGCCAGCGGGCTCCCTCGTCGTGAGGGTTTGCCATAGCAGAGAATGGCCTACGAATAAGCCGCTTTCTGCTATGGCAAACGCAAGTTGAATATCAAAGAACTCGCGTGGAGTATACTACACAATAGTAGTATTTGTCAAGTCGTTCTGTCTCCCCTCTTCCGTTATCTTATCCTCAAAATCGAAGCGTGCGAGCAAGTCGAAAAACTCCGCAAGTTCGGCTACATCACCTTCAGAAAGTTCTGTATCACTGTTGGTCATACGCTTCTTACTTACGACGTGTATCCTCGTACCCGATAATCCCGACTGCTATACAACCCAGCACTCCGAAGAAGAAAGCAGCTCCAAGAACAGACGATGAGCTTGTCGGAACACCTAAGATTGAGGTCGCAAAGAAGTATCCTCCGCCAAACACGATTATCAACAGATAAATCAGTCCACCTATCTTCAATAGATTGAGGCAAGGTTTGTAGAGAAGGTTCAGCCAGTCCATAAGTTGTTGTAAGTGTTTATTAGTTAGCTTCTCTTGTCCCGCGACAGTATGGGAAGCGAGAGCAACCATAGAACTTACCTCTCCTGCCGTTCCTCAAAATCATTCTCGCATTACAACGCGGACAGATTTTATCGCTCAAGACAGGTGGCGGTTTTGCGGCAACTACGGCAGCCCTCTCAACAATGCGTATGTTCTTGCACTCGTGGCAAAATCGCCCGTATCCAGTGATAAGGGACGGGTCGCGGAACTCCTGCATCGTTCGGAGCTCCTTACACTTCGGACACTCCTTCACATTGCCGTTCTGAAGCCCCTCAATGGTCTCGTGGATATTGTTGAGCAAGGGGTTCGTTGTCGGTTCATCCTTCACCAAACGCTCAATCCTCTCGTTCAGAGTAGCGATAGGGTCTTCTCCTACATTGAACCTGTTTATTCTCAAGAACTTGTAGCCATAGCTCTCAAGAACCTTCTGGCGATACACATCTCCATCCGAGTAATAATGCTGATAGTTCTGGGCGTTTACCACATCAGCATCCTTGAAGTGTTCTCGGAAGCCGTCGTACTCAATCACAATCTTGTTCTCCCTTCCCCTTGCATCGCGGTACACGAGCAAGAAATCAACTTTGTATGCAGGGTGCGTGTATGTAGGGTCAAGCTGCTTGAGGTACTTTCCAATCTCAAACTGCGGGATGAACTCGCTCTTGTCTTTGTTCTCCGCCCAGAAAGGTGTCTGGTAAAACCAGTTCAATACCTCTGGCTCTTTCTTTGACTTCGCGTCTACCTCGGCAACGCTTCGTTCTTTCTTGGCTTCTTCAAGGGTGTAGGCGTAATGACGAAGAGCGTCTCCCACGGAGCCAGTGAAGCCGTCCAGTGGCTTGCTCAACACGAAGTGCATACACTCTTTGGCGCGACTGAAGCCCACATTGAGGCGCTGTGCTTTTATCTGCCCATCCTCTTCAATGTCTACACTTGCCAAATCCTTGATGAATACAGCCCAAAGTTTATCGCTATGCTCAGATGCAACCATTGAATAAAAGATGATATCCCGCTCTTCGCCCTGACAGGTATCAAAGGTCATTATCTTGAGCTTCATATTCTCTTCGTAGTAGTCGCGTTCAGGTAGAAGATTTATGCGCTCTACAAGCAGCTTTTGCTGGTTAGTATGGGGGGTGATGATGCCGACACTCGGTTCCTTGCCTTCCTCTTTCAGCTTTTGGAGTTCCGCAATAATGAACTCAACTTCTTTGACGTTCGTGTTCGGATAAACCTCGTCTTCTTTAGTGGGTTCAACATAAGAAAACTTGAGGACTTCATCAATCGCCTTGCCGCGTATCTTCATCACCTGAAGAGAGCCGTCATAAAAGAACTTGTTGGAGTAGGAGATGATTTCCTTGTACCCTCGGAAGTGCTTACAAAGCTGTGTGTTGTAGTTGCTAATGAACTCAAAGAACTCAAGAACCGAGGTCTTGATGTTGAACTTACCGAGGCGCACAAGTTGCGTTGCCTCCGTAGAGACGTTTCGGCGGAATGATGTTTCAAGACCGTTCAAATATTCTCGGTTGGTGTCGGAACGCGCCTGTGCTGCCTTGATGTTGCTGAACTGCTTTTTGTCTCCAAGGATGAGTACCTTCTTGGCGCGGAGAAGCGCTGGAAATGCCTGTGCAACGCTAACCTGCGACGCTTCGTCAATGATGACGAGGTCAAACATACCCTGCTCAAGCGGTATGTATTCGGCATAATCCCTAATGCCCGCCAAGATGCACGGAAACGCCTCTTTTAGTTTCTGGAACTCCTTTTTCGGGAACTTCTGCTTGTTCTTGATGATGGTACGAAGTGCCTCTGCATCGTTCTTGTTCTGCTCATAGAAGTTGATGAGCCGTCCATCAAGGAGGTACGCAACTTGAGTGATAACCAAGTCCTCAATATTCCTCTTCCGCAGAGCGTAGCTCAAATCGGGTATCTGTCCGAAATCCTTTGACACCTTTTGCCGCAACACGAGATAGCGGAGCTGATTTTCAAACAGCAGTGTATCTGCAGCAGCGATTTCGTTATCAAGTAGCGTATTGAACTTGGCGAGAACGGTACCAGCCCCTTCGCTTGTCTCTGGGTATTGCTCCACGAACTCGCGGATGCAGTCCACATCTTCGGCTGTCTCCACGACACCGTTCAGGGTCTCTGAAAGACCTTCTTCGCGGAGAATGTAATGAACGAGAGCAACGTAGTCAAAATCGGTTGAAAGGTTCTTGTTTACATCCTTCCCGAGGGTGGAAAGGAACTCAAAAACATTGAGTGCCTCTTTGACCCGCTTCAAATCCTGATGCGGTGTGATGAGAGTAGTTTGAAATGCTTGCTTGAAACGGAAATCTATCTCTGCCGCTTTTTCTTTGTTGAAAAGATAGCCAATGAGGAATGTCTTTTGCTCTTCATACTCCTTTGCGTACTTTCGGAGTTCAGGGATTTCAGCTCCGCCAAACGAAAGGTAGTCGCGCACAACTCCCAAATCTCCCTTGAAGGTCTCTTTGAGCTTGTTGATGCCCTCTGAAGCGGTAGATAGGAACCGCAAGAGGTTCTCGTAATCAGCAAGCGACTTTATGTCATCACGCTTACTACCAACCAAAGCGAGGAGCTTCTCAAAGCCCTCCCCTTCATAGCTCTTCTTGAGATGTTCCATCCTGAACCGAACCTCGCTCAACTCAAGCGGCGCGTGCTCATCTGCGAGCGCTTCGTCCAAGTCAAAGACCAGCCCTTCTTTTTGGACCGTATTTTCAAGCTCAACAAGCTCGTGGATTTCAGGAAGATTGATGTCTCCGTAGGCGATGATTTCTGCTTCCAAGTCCTCCTTCAAAGAGTTCGTGGACTTCACGATATTTTCCTCAATCATCTCGTGGTCTTTCCTCACAGCGCGGAAATGGGTCTTGATACCTTCAATCGTTCCCTTAGCGAGTATCTGACCGTAGGTGCTTCCCGTTTTTCCAAGACGAAGAATGGGGTTTTGGAAGTTCTTGTCGTATCGCACTTTGTTCATCGTTTCCGTGATGTTTTTCTCAACCACATCAAGCGCCTCTTTCTTGTCGGAAAGTACGAGCACGGACTTTTCTTTGAGAACCGCGTCAAAGATTATTGCGGTGATGGTATGACTTTTACCCGTGCCTGGCGGTCCTTCTACGATTAGGTACTTGCAGTTGTCTTTGCGTATTGCGGCGAGTATCTGAAGCTGCTCGCTATTGAGCGGAATAGGGCTCGGGAAAACCAGCCGTTCAGGTGTCTCTGTATCATCCCACTCCTGTTCAATAACAGGGTTGCAGGGTTCGGGGTTCTTCTCCAAGAAGTCCGCGAGAAGTTGGTTGAACGCTCCCGAAAGTGCGCCACCTTCTTCGCTAAGCTGTTGGAGGATTTCTTCGTAGTCGTTTACGAGCGCTTCATCGGACTTATCAAAGAGAGACAGGTAGCACGAGTTGGAGATGCGAACGCTTGCTCCCTTAGCCAGCATTTCCTTTCCGCTTGAGAAGTTGACCGCAGTGGTTGTCTCAAAGAAGTTTCCGATTTCGCTCAAGATTTCCTCAAGGACCGTATCCAAATCCTCAGTATGTTGTGCAAGGTAGATTATGCGTTCCGAGACACTCTTCAAACTTCCTTTCGTTCCCTTGAGCGTGTTGTACTCCTGCGCAATAAACTCAAGCGCTCGTTTGTTGATGTAGACCTGCGCATCAAACTCCAAGTAGAGAGTATCCTCTTGGCGAGTGATGCTGATAGGGATGTAGAAAATCGGATACTTGGCGTTTTGGAAAGAGATGTCGCCGAAGTAGAGATAGAAGTCCTGCTTATCCAAGATGGTTCTATTTCGCTCCATCTCAAACGCTTCCGCGAACAAGTCGGCAACCTGCAAATCTTCAAAGAATGTCATCAGGGTAGACCTGACATCAGTGAGAACGAGTGAGCTTTTCAGCTCCTTTTCCAGATTGACCTTCTGCTTGGCAATGAACAGATTGAGGAGTTCCGAAATCTTGTTCTCTAACTGGCTCACAAACATTCCTGTCAGCTCCTGCTCCCGAAGATAGATGTCGTCCGCATCTCCCAAGTGAAGATTTTGGAGCGGCTGCTCAATACTCTGGATGAACGGTTCAATCAGTTCGCTATGAATGATGCTCGCCGTCGCGTCCACAACGGTAGTCAGTGCTACGTCGTACTCTTTCTCGTGAAGAGTGCCCGACTTTTCTATCTCGTTTGCAATATCCGTTATGACAGCGTTGAGCTGACCTGCCGTTATCTTGCCGACCTGCAACTTCACGAGGTTCAAGAGGTTCTTAGGAAGGTTCGTCTTGTGGACACCCTTCGCTATTTTGTTTAGAACCTCCTTATCAAAGTTCTTGCTTATCAACTTCCAGACGAGCTTATTGAAGCTTTCGTACTTTTGGAGATTGACCCCTATGAGGAGATTGTTGCTGTCCCGAAACTTGATGGTACGGCGAGGGAGCTTCCGCTTATGGAAATCCGTTTCAAGGAAGTCCATAAAATACTTAGCCACCTCCTTGAAAAAGAGCAGCCCGCCTTCATTCGTTTGGGTAGGAGGTGTCATAGTAATCGTAATGATGAAGACACTGCTATTTTAGCAGCTTTTCAGCATCCACCTTAGGACTTATTACCGTCCCAAGTTCTTTCATTGGGTCAGTCGTTGAGATGCAGAACAGCGTAATCCGCTTCTGCTTCCGTAAACTTTTCTCCGTAGCTTGATGTGAGCTGGTCGTGTATTTTTGCTGGCGACATATTCATCGTGCCTTGATACTCTTTTGCTTTTGCAAGCGCGTTAGCGTTCCAATCCGCCTTCACATTATCAACGGCGTACTGTGCAGCTTCAGGAGTAAACTTTTCTCCATAATCTGAAGTCAGTTGCAGGTACACGCCCTTCTTGGACATATGCATTGTGTTTGCATAGTCCTGTGCCTTATTGAGTGCCGCTTTATATTCAGCAGGTACGCTTGGCTGTTTCGTGGCTTGAGCAGATGTAGAAGCATCCACAGTGCCGCTCGTCTGGTTCTGTCCCGACGAACCACTACCAATCGCAATCAAGATGACAACGACTGCGATAACCCAAAACCACCATCGCCTGTAAAACTTCTTTTTCTTATCCTGCTGTTCCATTTGTTTGCGAGCTTAGTTTGTAAGCAGCAGCAGGATTTTGGTACGCAAAAATCCCGCCACCAGGAGCCCTTTCGGACCTACGGAAGTTTCCCTCCGCAACGCGTTCAACGCCCTGATGACGGGGTCTTTATGTTGAACGCGTTTTCGGACCATATCCTGCGGCTTGCGCTACGGGGGTTAGGTCCCAACCTTACGGCTGTGTCGTGATTTTACCATCTTTTACTACCTCCAAAAACAGGGCTAATATGTAGGGACTATTACTATGATGATGAGTATTGAAGATAAGTTCAATAAGAACATTGCGTGGATGCTGGACGAGCTCCAAGCCGATATGCTCGTTTCCAATAAGGACGAGGTGAACCTCTACTTCATTAGCGAGGAGGGAGCCCCTACTCGGCGCGAGCAGGAGCGCGTACTTTCGTGGCTCTACAAACTCGGTGCTATCGAGCACATAAGCAATCTTCGCTCAAACGACCCTTTTTCAAATATGTTTGCGATGCACCCTTTTGTCAGCGTTCCTGCTATCGGCGAGAAAGTCCGAGTAGACAAACAAGTTTTCGCGCCTCTGCGCAAAATCTTTAGCGGTGAATGGGAGAAGCAGCCCGCTGCCGATACGCTGAAAAAAGCTGAAAAGCTCCGAGCTGCGAAAAAGATTGATACAACACCCACTACCAAGCCAGTCCTTGAGAAAGTGCCGTTTTGGAATAAGGAGACGAATGAAGTTATTTACCTTGAGAAAACTTGCGATGTTCCTGCGGGCAATCAACGCGTCCTCTGTGCCGCCCTATTTGCAGCCCCATTGAGAGTTTGGGTGGACGAGGACAATGTGGTTGGAAACTTCAATCGGGACGGCAAGCAGAGCTTTTATGATGCCCAACGTCTCCTCAACGCGCGTATACAGGACAAGCTCGGGATAAGGGACCTGATTGAGTACCAAACGGCAAAGGCGCGTATAAACCCAGCAACTATAGAGAGACTGAACCACTCAGAAAAATAGGGATTTCTGATTACAGAATGGGTCAGTTCGTAAACGGCACGCTACGAGCGGGCCTTTTTTATATGGCCTCCCATTACAATGAACAAAAAGAATACAGAACCACATTCACCTTTCACGACTTACGACCTCGGCACTGCCGCCGCGCTCCTCTGTTCCGATTTCGTCCTCCTTTCGTTAGACCGCACCAATCCGCGCCGAGTGCTTTTCGTATTCAAATACAAGAAGCGCATTGAGGAGACCGCGAACGCCTATTTTGCAGACCGCCTCAAGCTCAACGCTCGTTCGTTCTTTGACCAGCTCAAAGCACTCAAAAGCCGTCTGTACGGCGAATGACTTATGGTCCTCGCGGATGAACACATTGACGAGTTCCAAACGCTCTACAAGGAGCATTTTGGAGTTGAACTCACGAAAGCACAGGCACTTGAAAAAGGTCTGCGCGTCATCCGTTTGGTTGAAGCCGTCAGTCGCGCGCTTGTAGATGATGAACCTAATACCAAGACCTATGAATGAAGACGAGACCAAGCCAGCGAGTATTGAGGACTTCGCGGCAATAAGCCCTGAACGCTGGGCAGAACTTGATGCGATGTGTGCCGAGGCCGAGCGATACAGAGAGTTTTTGAACCTCGTGCCACGCAACCAAGGCGGCGAACGATACATACGTGAACGTTATCCCATTGCTGTTCTGTATGCTCGTGCCGACCTGCAAGACATTGCCGAAAGCAGTTTCGATACCACCCTCACGGAGACGGAAGTCCAAGCTGTGCAAGAGGAGTTCTTCAATGAGTATCCTGAAGAGCTCCATTTCGCCATTACTGACGCTATTGAGCGCGTAGTACAGCATCGTTCTGCCATTGCATATGAGCAAAATCAACCCCAAAGGGATACATAAAAATATGAGCTACACCGTCGCAGAGCTCACGGGGATACTCGGCATCAACGAGAAGACCGTCGCTCGATGGATGGAAAGCGGGCTCAAGCCCGTTGCTGGCTGTGCGAAGCCCTACCTCATTTATGGCTCGGACTTACAGACATTCCTGAAAAGTAAGGCCGCGAAGCGCAAAGCGACACTGAAGCAAAATGAGTTTTTCTGCTTCAGTTGCAAGCAACCGCGACGGGCGAAGCGGAGCTCAAAGAAAGCCGTGGGCGACAAGGAAAAAGCAGTATGCGTCGTCTGTAGCGGGAAAATGAGCAGGACAATCAAACCCTCCCAAAAGTACTATCAGAAATCGTTATTTGAGATGTAAATGTCCGTTTGTACAAGTATGAGCACTTCCACCAATCAAGACAAAATCCCGTATCGAAACGAGCAGGCAAAGCGCGGTTTCTTTGAGCACCTGCGCGGAGCAAAGGGCTTCACGGAGGCGTCGGTAAACGACTACGCCGATGCCATCGGACAGTGGCAGATTTTCTCCGATAACGAGGACTTTGCGACCTTCGACAAATCAAAAGCGATGGCGTTCCGCGAGTGGCTCGTTCGACGAGCGACAAAAACGCCCGACGGGGCGCTCAAACCCGCAACGCGATATCACTACCTACGGCGCGTAAAGGAGTTCTTTCTCTGGCTTGCTGGGCAACCCGAGTATAGCCAGAAGCTGGTTCGAGGGGACGCTGACTTCTTGCGCATCTCCAAAAAGGATATGCAGATAGTCCTTACGGGCACGACGAAAGCTATCCCGACCCTTGAGGAGGTGCAGAAAGTAATCGGGAGCATCGAGGCAACGACCGAGATAGGTATGCGTGATAGGGCGCTCATTGGCTTCGCCCTCATTACGGGCTGTCGCATCAGTGCCATCATCTCGCTCAAAATGAAGAGCTTTGACAAAGCGACCCATCGCATTCATCAGAACCCTGCGGACGGCGTAAGAACAAAGAACTCAAAGACCATCATCACGACGTTCTTCCCTATCGGATGGGATGAGCCGCGCAGCTACTTCTTGGAGTGGTACGAGTACTTGGAGAATAAGGGCTTTGCCCAAGACGACCCGATTTTCCCCGCGACTTCAAGTGAAATCAGCACGAAAAAAGCGTACAGTAAGGATAATATCAGCCGTTCTTTTTGGAGCGATGCGGGAAGCGCTCGGAAGATATTTGAGAAGCGGTGCGCAAACGCGGGCGTGAAGTACTATCACCCACACTCCTACCGACACTTGGTAGTCAGCTTGATGAGCAAGATGCGTCTTACCGAGGAAGAAAAGCGGGCTATCAGCTTGACGCTCGGGCACGAGAACATCGGCACTACTTTCGGCTCATACGGCTATGGCAGTATGGGAGTAGAACGCGCCGTGGACATCGTGCGTGAACTGCGGGATTTCCAAAACAGCGCTGGTACGGTTGAGATACCAGACGAGGTGCGAACGTTCCTGAAGCGGCTTATTGACGGGAAATAGAGTATAATGGCTATGTTGACCCACTTATTGTTTGCGTATTCCCCGAGATTTTTCTATACCCATAGCGGCGCGAAAGGGGCGGTCTGCCACTATGGGTATCCCTCGGGGTGCATCGTAAGTGGGTCAACCAGACCGTCCCTTTCGCGTATATGAAAACACCAGCCAAAACACGCTACTTCGCCTATCTCCGCAAATCCTCCGAGGATAAGGAGAAACAGGCGCTTTCCATACCCGCACAACGAGCGCAGCTCTCCGAACGCTTCCCTGATTTGGACATTGAGTTCATAGACGAAGAAAAGAGCGCCTTCCTTCCGTACAATCGCCCGAAGTTCAGCGATATGCTCCTGCGTATCCGCAATGGTGAGCGTGCAGGCCTACTCGCTTGGCATCCTGACCGTCTCTCACGCAACGAGGTAGATGCGAGCACACTCACGTACCTGCTTCGCACAGGCGAACTCGAAGACCTCAAGTTCGCAACCTACCACTTCGAGAACAACTCTCCCGAGGGTATTTGGATGCTCCAAATGGCGCTATCGCAATCGCAGTACGAAAGCGCAAAGAAAGGGCGCGACGTAAAGCGCGGTCTTGAACAGAAGGCAAAGATGGGCTATTACCCAGCACCTGCTCCGCTTGGATATAAAAACGACAAGTACGAGGAGCGAGGCAAGAAGAAGGTTTATACCGATACCGAGCGCTTCGCATTGCTTCGCAAAATGGTAGACCTGATGCTCACAGGAAACTACACACCACCGCAGATATGGCGCATCGCTACAGACGAGTGGGGCTTGCGCTCGCTGAACGGAAAGAAAATAAGCCGCAGCAATATCTACAATATCTTCACACGCCCGTTCTACTACGGAGACTTCGAGTACCCTGTGGGCAGCGGCAAATGGTACACGGGACTGCACGAACCATTGATGATGCGTGATGAGTATGACCGCATCCAGTTCCTGCTTGGGCGCAAAGGCAACCCACGCCCGAAGGTACACCGCGACATCGCATTCCGTGGCCCGATACGGTGCGGCGAGTGTGGAGCGCTCATCACTGCCGAAGAAAAGATAAAGAAGCTCGCTGGCGGCGGTTTCGCACACTACACGTACTACCATTGCACGAAAAAGAAAAACCCAAACTGCTCGCAGAAATCCATAGAGGAGAAAGAGCTTGAGAAGCAAATAGCCAAGGAGTTGGCGAAGCTCAACATCCCTACTGACTTCACGACGTGGGCAGTATCACGCTTGAAGGAAGCGAGCGGCAAAGAGATTACTGACCGAGAGCAGATATTCGGGAACCAGCGCCGCGACTATGACGCGTGCGTGCGGAAGATAGATAACCTCATAGATATGCGTGCTGGCTCGGAGATTGACGAGCACGAGTTCCGCAGCCGTAAGGAGACGTTGCTCGCCGAGAAAGCCCGCCTCAAGGCGTTATTGGGCGATACAGACAAGCGTATAGACACGTGGCTTGAGATTGCCGAGCGCGGTTTCAACTTCGCAGAGAAAGCGCCTCTCGCATTCCGTAAAGCAAGCGAGAAGAAGCAACTTCAAGTGAAGCGAGAGATATTTTCGGCCTTGGGTTATAACTACACACTTACGGGCGGGAAACTCACCATTTCATTGGATAATCTGCTGTTCCCGATAGAAAGCGTCGCAGAAGAAGCTCGCACGATTTCTGCAAGGTTAGAACTGGAAAAGCAGCAAGGGATTACAACGGATATTGGAGAAATCTACTCCAAAAATCCTAGGATGCTGCGGGACTTGGATTCGAACCAAGATGACGACTTTCAGAGAGTCGCATCCTACCATTAGATGATCCCGCAAATATGGCTCTACGGATTCTCCTTCGGGGTGCCAGTGGCTCTATAGTGCCTCACTTTTCCAATACGTTCAAGGTGTGACAAAACGGGCGACCGATGCGTATGCATCAGTGGTTATGGTGCGGTCGTCAGCTCAATTACGGCGAGTTCAAGAGGAAGTTGGGGAATATAGGTACGATTGGTTTGTTCGGTGGCAAGGAGAAGTCGCGCGAGCAGAGCGGAATTGAGGGGTGAGTGAACGTCTTTCGCGAGCGCGACGAGTTCTTTCTGTTCGTCTTCTCGAAGCTGTACGAGCGTGTGGTCTGCGTCACTCGCGTGGCGCGTAAGAATCACCGCACGCACACGTTCAAGAATGAGACGGGCAAATAGCTGCATCTCGACATTTTCTTTTTGGGCCGTCTCGATCGCGGTCAGTGCGCGAGCGGTGTCTTTCTCATGTAATGCGAGCACCACGTCCATCACCAATGCTCCCTTTGGAGCACCGATGATGGTCGCGACTTCGTCGGCATCTGCTTTTTGATCGACACTTGCCATCATGACTTTCTGGATAATTCCATGTGCATCACGAAAGGAACCGTCGGCGGCAAGTGCAATGAGGTCCGCACTGTCACTGCCGAGCGCAAATTGTTCTTTCGACGCAGTATCGAGTATCATCTCACGAAGTAGTGCACGCGTGGGTGCTTTGAATTGAAATACCTGACAGCGAGAGACAACCGTGTCGAGTAGTTTTTCTGGCTCAGTGGTCGCGAGTATGAAAAGGACGTACGCCGGCGGTTCTTCAAGTGTTTTGAGAAACGCATTGAACGCATCTTTGGTGAGCATGTGCACTTCATCGATAATGTACACCTTGCGTGGGGATTCGTACGGAAGGGTGTGTACGGCATCACGCAAATTGCGAATATCATCAATACCGCGGTTTGAGGCGGCGTCTATTTCATAGATGTCGATTGCTTTGGCACCCGCGGCACTGGCGAAAATGCGCGCCATACTGGTCTTGCCAGTACCACGGGCACCCACAAATAACAACGCATGAGGAATTTTCCCCGATAGAATCGCCCCCTCCAGTGCTTTTACAATAGGTCCTTGACCGCGTATATCGGCGAAAGTACTTGGGCGATATTTTCGGTAAAGTGCTGTGTAAGTAGATTCCATAATCGTGGTGTATGCATTATAACAAACAGTGCGCTTCCCCGCTCGTGAGTGACATGTTCGTGTAGATATGTACGGACACTCTCGACATCTGTATGTAAGTTCGCACTTCCCAACAACACAATAATGACGGTACGGGTTACTCCATTTGCAAGTGGTTCTTCAAAACGAGCGGCGAGCGTGCGGTCTGCTTCATCGGTATAGCCGTGCTTTCCTCCACGAAATGTGTCAAGAAATGAGATTTTATCAGCATTGTGCCAGATATGCGTTGCACCCACATATTGACCGAGGCGAGAAATATCAAGGAGGTACGGATCTGTGGAGGCAACAGCGTGTACTAATGTCGCAAGATCAGAAACGCTTGAGACACTCTGCGGAGAAAGCCCACTCGGATCAGCATAGTGTGTATCGGACATACCGAGGTTCCGAGCAGTTTCATTCATATCTGCCAGAAATGCATCCCGACCATCAAACTCGGCAATGGCTTCCGCCGCATCATTTGAAGACGGGAGCAACAATGGAAACAGCAGTTCACGGATACTCATCACCTCCCCCGCTTTAAGCTCCCCCGCTCCTCCTTCGGTGGCGATCGCGCGTCGTGAAAGAGTAGTTGTTGCGTCGAGCGGAAGTGTGTTAAGCGTCACGCGTGCGGTCATGAGCTTGGTCACCGACGCAATGGGGCGCACACTGTGCACGTCCTTTCCAAAGAGTAATTCGCCGGTCTCACTATCAAATGCGCCCCACGCGGGCGCGCTTACCTGAGGCAGGGCTGAGCCATCACGCGCATACAGCGCCTCACCGTATGAGGCATCATACTGTGCAAAACTGGGAATGGTCAGCACAAAACCGAGTATACCAACTATCACGAGGGAGAAAATTGTACGCATCATACTAGCTATGTGTTATATCGTATCGCAACAGAAGTAGCCTCGCACGACTCAGCGTGCACTCTTTGGGCCCATATATACTCTATTTTTTCTTTGCAACCTTAGACGCTTTTTTTGCGATCCCCTTAGCAACTTTTATGGTCTTCTTCACCGCAGTACGTTCGATTTCTTTCCAGTGTGCATGCATTTCCTGAGCAAAATCAAGCAACTCCCGACCACTCGCCGTCTTTGCGGTCTTGTAGCCCTTCGCCACCTGCGCAACAAGGTCCTCATACTCTTCTTTGGTCATGTGCTTTGCGCGTTCGAGTCCCTCGAGTACTTCTGCTTTTGCCTTCAGCATCCAACTTTTTGCTTTCCTCCTATTTTGTGCTGCATCTTTACTCCCATAAAAGAAATATCCTCCAACTGCGGCAAGCGCCGTTGCCGTAAGGCCTATACCAAGACCAACCTTTTGCGATGTGGAAAGGTTCTGATTGCTATCTTTCTTTGATTTCTGTTGCGCCATAATGATTGCGTTATGCGATTAGGTGTCTTCTTGAGTAACTGTTCTTTTGCGTCGTGGTGAGCGATAGCTCTTGCGTGCGGAAATGGCACTCGCGATGGTACCAAAGATCCTGCCAAAGATTGTGCCGTTTGTAATATGCTCACGCAAGACTCTGACCTCGTCGGTGAGCGATTCCGCACTCGCCTCTATTTTTTTTAGGATGCTTCGTGTGTGCCGTGCTACCTTCGTGAGGTGATAACACAACACACACATAAACGCCCCAACAACGAGAACTGCCGAACCAGTGATGATAAAAAATAAATTGGCAAGCAGTACCTCGCTCATGCTTCTAGTGTACCAGAGGATGCAAGAAGCGCACGGGGTGCATGGTGTATAAATGTCTCTAGCACCTTCGTAATAGCCTCGACGTCAGAGGCCACCATAAGCTCCTGACGGAGCGCGAGCGCACCCGGAAAGCCATGTACATAGGCTTTATAATGCTTTTTCATGATGGCGAGATTTTTGTGTGGCAAAAGCTCTGCAAAAAGCTGTGTGTGCTCAAGAGCAACACGCAGACGCAGTTCAATCGATACATTCGTTGCGTCTTTCTCAGGGTGAAAAAGCCAGGGATTACCGAAGATTGCGCGTCCGAGCATGACGCCATCGACATCGGTGGCGTGCGCTTTCGCGCGCGCGTCGTCAAGATCCACCACATCCCCATTACCGATAATGAGCGCGTCAGAACCATGCGCATTTCGAATCTCCACTGCGCGCGCGAGTCGCTCCCACCGTGCCGGCACATTCGACATCTCCTTTCGGGTACGTGCATGGAAGGTGATGGCGGCGGGCTCTGCCGTAAGTAGTGCCGGAAGCCATTCTTCAAGCGTATCCGTGTTGTACCCGATACGTGTCTTTACTGATACTGGCAACCCCCCTGCACCACGTTTTGCTGCCGCAATAATTTCCCGTGCAGCATCTGGATGTCGAATCATCGCCGCCCCGCATCCCTGTCGTTCAATGGAACGATCAGGACACCCCATGTTGATATCGATTCCATCAAAACCGAGTGACATACATACTGCACTCGCCGCTTCCATATGTGCTGGATGTGCAGAAAAAAGCTGTGCAACAATCGGTCGTTCCTCTTCTCCGTACGCTAAGTCCTTGAGTAGTTTTTGTTTTCCTCCTTCAGGGGCAAGCACCAGACCATCCGCAGAGACAAACTCCGTCCACGTGACATCAGCTGCGCCAATGGTGCCATCAGCACGCGTATGCGCAGAATACTTGGCAATCAAACGTCGAAACGCGACATCAGTGACATCCGCCATCGGCGCAAGCACGAAAAATGGCGTCGGTAATCGTTTCCAAAAACTCATTGTCATTGACGATACTGGTATCTCGGAGATTGTGCAACCTCCTCAATGAGTCACCTAGATACCTGTCGCTGAGGATGTCGCCTCGCCACTCACTGGCGCCAACGCCTCCGTCTCCTTTACAAACACTTTATCCCCAAACCGAAGATCGATATAGATAAATTTTCCAGCTTTCAGATGAGCAAATTTTTGTGATGACAGAATTGCTTCAAGCGTATCAAACACCTTTTGAATATCGGCGTCTCGCGCGACAAGAAGCGCTCCCCCACCGCGCAACTGATACTGCACATCGTCACCCTTGGTTTCAGTAATTGCGGTGACAAACATCCCATGTCTCTCAAGTAACGCGTGCGCAAATCTTTCTGTTGCCTGTAGATACGCCGCCGTGGCAAACGTAGTCCCAATCTGTGGTGTTCGACCTTCGGTTCGATAGCGCAACAAAACGGTGCCCCGCAGAGACGACGCTGGCGCAAATGTAAAACCTTCCTTTGACACAAACAGACAGCCATCATCTGGCATATCAGCGATAGTGGCAAGGGGGCACCACAGTGCCGTAGGAAAATATTCAGTGAGGGCAACAGAGAGCGTCGCGAGTGATGTCCGCGTCACTTCGACCGATGCAACCCGCGGGAGTTGTGCAATTGCGTGCACAATAGCGTCATGTGGGTAGAAATAGCTAAATCGTTTCGGAATTAAAAACAGATACCTCCCAGACAGCAGAGACCCCACTTCTTGTTTGACTTGATCCGTATCAACAGTGACACCGCCGGATACACTCACTGTCTGAATGGTCACCGCAGGTGCCCGTGTCCCATACCAAAGGCCCGTAAGTAATCCACCCGCCACAACACCACACACCAAGAGGCGCAGAATGCGTCTCCGACGCCTGCGATCGGGCGCACGGCGTCCCTGAAAAGATCGCGCTACACGTGTGTGTCCCCGCACAGCCATAGCTCACTATGAGCTTCCAATAACCGTTACACCCCCGAGGTATGGTACGAGCGCGTCCGGAATAGTAATCGACCCATCTGCGCGTTGGTTGTTTTCAACAATAGACACAAGAATACGTGGTGTCGGTATTGCCGTTGCATTAAGGGAGTGCACAAATTTTAGCGTCCCATCATCACTGCGGTAACGGATATTCAATCGACGTGTTTGGAAATCATGAAAATATGATGCGGAACTAATTTCTCGATATTTTTCTTCTCCTGGTACCCACAGCTCGACATCATACTTTTTTACCTGCCCGAGACCAAGGTCACCACCACAATTCACAACAGTGTGATACGGAATGCCGAGTAACTCAATAAATTCTTCGGTATTACGATTCAGCCATTCGTGCAGTCGTACCGATTCATCATGTTCTGCCTTGCACAGCACTACCTGTTCCCATTTATGAAATTCATGCACCCGAATAAGACCGCCGACATCTTTACCGTGCGCGCCTGCTTCTCTACGAAAACACGGAGAGAAGGCGAGAAATTTCACTGGCAGGCTCCCTCGCTCTAGGACTTCGTCCATGTGGTAACCCATCGTCGCAACTTCACCGGTACCCGCGAGGTATGCGTCGTCTTGTGTCTTATAGAGATCTTCTTCCCCTTGAGGAAGGTACCCCGTTCCGAGAAATGGTTCGCGACGTAGCAGTGAAGGCACAATAAGTGGCTCAAGTCCTTTCGCCGAAAAATGTTTTAGTGCAAGTTGCCACACCGCGTTTGCGAGTAACACGCCCATACCCTTGAGAAAATACCCACGAAATCCTGCCACTTTTACACCACGTTCAAAATCAACCATCCCGTGCTTGGTCATGAGCTCAACATGACTTTTCACCGGAAAATCAAATGTTGGTTTTTCTCCCCATGTACGTACTTCTTGATTATCAGCATCACCATCGCCGTCAGGCACAGACATATCAGGAACATTTGGTACCTGCACCATCAAGAGACGCCACTGCGTAAGCACGTCTCGCAACTCTTCTTCACGTTTTTGGACGTCTTCTTTGAGTGTTTTTGTGCCAGAGATCAGCGCCGCTCGCTCGCTCTCGCCTGCAGCCGCTACATCACGCGACACTTGATTTTGTTCCGCCTTTTTACTGTCGAGTTGCGCCGTCAGCTCACGGCGCTTCTCATCGAGTGCCACAAGTGCATCAAGATCAACGTCGACATGCTTTTTTTGCGCGCCAGCCTTGACGATATCGAGATTTTCTCTGATAAATTTAATATCGAGCATAGATTTCTTTTATTATAGCATATAGAATACCATGAGAGTGAGCCATACACAGAGCATCATGGGCTCCCTCTCAAAGAAACGGTACTATATATACCATATGGACTACCCACTCTACACCATCACCGAAACAGCGTTTCCGGGAAATCTGGTAGAGATTCCTGATAAGCCAAATATGCTCTACGTGCGTGGTACCTTGCCCCCGCGCGAGCATAAGCTACTTGCCGTCGTCGGCTCACGCCTCTATAGCACGTATGGCAGACAGGCTGTCGAACACATAATTGGTGGACTTGCGGGATATCCGATCACTATTGTTTCTGGACTCGCGATCGGGATTGATGGTCTCGTGCATAAAGCCGCACTCGCCGGTGGTATGAACACCATTGCGGTACCCGGCTCAGGGCTTGCCGATTCTGTACTCTACCCGAGACAGCATCACCGTCTCGCGCACGAGATCCTCGCGCACGGGGGCGCACTGATATCTGAGTTTGAACCAGACTTTCATGCAACCGCGTGGTCGTTTCCGCAACGAAATCGCATCATGGCGGGGATCGCTGATGCGGTACTTGTGGTAGAGGCAACACTGAAATCAGGCACGCTCATCACCTCACGCCTCGCAACCGACTACAACCGCGATGTGTTCACCATTCCCGGTTCTATTTTTTCAAAAAACAGTGAGGGACCGCATATGCTCCTCGGACTCGGTGCGACGCCGATCACCTCTGCAGAAGATGTGGTGATCGCGCTTGGGCTTCCGGCGCGCTCGCATTCTGATGCTCTTGATACGTCGACCCTCTCACCGGAGGAACACACACTCCTCACCTTCCTCGACTCCCCCCGCTCGCACGATGAGATCATCCGCCACCTCGCCCTCCCTACCGCACAAGCAAATGCGCTTGTCATGATGCTGGAACTGCGTGGCTTCATCAGTGAATCAAATGGCATGTGCATCCGACACCACTGACTGCAGAGGGCTACACGAAGCACTATATAGTAAGAAATAAATAGGAATTGTGAGTAAAGCAAAGTATAGTAAAAAAAGACGGGTATAAAGCATGTTTTAATTGTACAGGGAGCGTACAGTGGAAGTCATCATCACACTCATTGTGAACCCAGGAAAGAGCATTTGCACAAACCCACAGTGCCCCAACCCAAAACGGATAGCGACTCGCACAGTACGTGCGCGTCATGGTGGGAAAAGCGCGAGTGGATGTTGTTGTGGTAGTCCGCAATGCGGGCAAATCGCAGAAGCGTCTGTTACCAACAGTGTGTCCCCGCAACGATGGCTGGGTTCACCGAGAGTGCACAGATTCCCCTAACCATCGTCGTGCGTCCTCCGTCCCGCCCAATACACCTCATGTATTGGGCTTCCTCTTTAAGATGCGCTGAAAATTTGACATCTCTCCCCTTTCCTAGTATTTGTGGGGACACTACCTCTACATATGCATACACTCGTCATCGTTGAGTCTCCGGCAAAAGCCAAGACCATAGAAAAATATCTGGGGAAGGGATACCGCGTACGCGCGTCGGTCGGGCATGTGCGTGATCTCCCAAAGAGCAACAAAGACGCAGTCGATATTGCCGGCGGATTCATACCACACTATGTGGTGAGCGAAGGGAAGGCACACATCATTTCGGAATTGCAACGTGAGGCGAAAAATGCCGACAAAGTACTCCTCGCGACTGACCCTGATCGTGAGGGCGAAGCAATCGCATGGCATATCGCACAGCTGATAAAAAAATCAAACACGCACATCAAGCGTGTCGTCTTTCATGAGATCACCGAGCCTGCGGTGAAGGAAGCGATCGCACATCCACGCGATATTGACCAGCACCTGCGAGAAGCGCAAGAGGCACGACGCGTTCTCGATCGTCTCGTCGGCTATGATCTCTCGGGACTCATTTGGAAAAAGGTGCGGTATGGCCTTTCTGCTGGACGCGTACAATCTCCTGCGTTACGTATTCTCATGGAACGTGAGCGAGAGATTCGTGCATTCGTTCCAGAAGACTTCTGGGTCATTACCGCACACACAGAAACGCACGGAAAAGAACCGCTGCTCCTGACGTGCGTCGAAGAACCACGTGATGAACAGACGATGAAAGATGTCATTGCGCGTGGTGAGAGAGGTGTGTGGGCAGTGCGCGACGTGGTAGAGAGTGCACAAAAGCGGGTGCCGCGCCCCCCATTTACCACCTCGACGCTCCAGCAGGTCGCATCGACCCGATTGGGTTTCTCGCCCTCTCGCACCATGGGCGCGGCGCAAAAACTCTATGAAGCTGGTCACATCACCTACATGCGTACCGACAGCACAACTATCAGCACCATCGCACAAAAAGAAATCCTCACACTCGTCAAACACACGTACGGCGCACGTTATGCACAGGCACACGTCTACAAAACAAAGAGTAAGTCGGCGCAAGAGGCACACGAAGCAATTCGACCGACACACTTTGACCACACTGCTGTCGGCGCGACCGACGACCAACGACAACTCTTCACTCTCATCTTTGAACGCACCGTTTCTTCACAGATGGCCGACGCAGAAATCAAACGCACAAAAATAACCGCAAACATTAGCGATGATACCATTCCAAATTTCACCGCAAGTGGCTCACGCGTAACCTTCGACGGTTGGCTCAAAGTTGACTATCGCGCGCGTGGCGAGGATACTGAAGTACCACAGGTATCAGCAGGAGAACTACTCACCCTTCGTTCCCTTGAATCCCTTGCAAAACAAACCCAACCACCCTCACGGTACAGCGAAGCAGGTCTCATCAAAGAACTTGAAAAACGAGGTATCGGCCGACCATCGACATATGCATCGACCATCAAAACCATTGTTGATCGTGAATATGTCACCAAGGAAGGTCGCACGCTCATCCCCACCGACACCGGTGACGTGGTCTCTACATTTCTTGAAACCAATTTCGGCGACTACATCAGCGATACGTTCACCAGTGAGATGGAAGATCAGCTCGACGACATCGCCCTCGGCAAACGCGCATACGTGAAAACACTCAAAGAGTTTTATACGCCATTCTCTAAAGCCCTCGCATCAAAAGCATCAATCGAAAAACTTACCACACTCGGTGATGCACCCGCAGAATTTCCCTGCCCAAAATGTGGCAGTGCCATGGTGATCAAACTCGGCCGTGGTGGCAAATTTCTCTCTTGTAATCGCTTCCCTGATTGCGATGGCGCACGCGCTATCGATGGCAGTGAGATGAGTGCGACCGTCCCTATCGGACAGCACCCACAGACTGGAGAAAATATCTATGTCCTCTCAGGACGTTTTGGCCCCTATGTCCAAAGCGGCGAAACCCCGAAAAAAGTACCTAAAGTCAGGAAAAAACGCAGGAAAAAAGGAGATCCTGAGGAGCCAGTACAAGTGCCAATACCCCCACCACGTCGCGCCAGTATTCCAAAAGGCAAACGCCCCGACGAAGTCACGATACCTGATGCTGTGCGATACCTCTCACTTCCTCGCGTCATCGGTCAACATACCACCTCTGGTGCTGACGTCACCGCAGGCATTGGTCGGTTCGGCCCGTTCATCGTGCATGATGGTGACTTTCGTTCACTCAAGGGAGCTGACAGTCCCTACGACATCACCCTCGCACGCGCTCTCGATATTCTAAAAGAAGAAAAGAAAGGTCGGAAAGGTGAGAAAGTGGTAAAAGAATTAGGACCTCATCCCAAGACTCGTAAACCAGTCCGCGTGTTTGAATCAAAGTCCGGAAAATTTCTCCGTCGTGGCTTCAAGCGCATTTCCCTTCCCGACAACATCAATCTCGACACCTTCTCGCTCGATGATGCACTCGCGCTTTTAAAGGGGTAACGGGTTTGCACGCAAATCCTAAAAAACTCGTCGCAGGTATCGTTTCGGCAAGCCCTTGCGGAGCGCGACAAGCGCCAGCAGAGCAAATTTTCTTCGAAAATTTGCTCTGCTGGCTGAAACGCATGCCAAGTAAGAGTTCTTTAGGATTTGTGAGTAATGGTGGTTGACTTTGTCTCGATGAGACCATATTGTTACCCGTAGAAAGGGGGTACGTATGCTCTTCATGCTCTTCGAGAGTTCCGTTGAAACAGTCTCCCTAGAAAGTAAGACACGAGAGATCACAAACTCGTTTGACGTGCTGGGTACTTTTGCGTTGTTTATTTCTCTAGCCTCAGCAGGCTTTGCAAAACTTGGCCTGTGGCTTCAAGGAAACAAACGGCTATGTTTAGAGGCACGAGACGGCGTGTTGGTGCTTTTCTCTACAAATTTTTTGTGGTCTCGTGTCATCACGAGCGCCTCTTTTAAGATAGGGGATGGTGGCAGTGCCACAGCAGAGACAATATTGAAAACAATAGGGGCATTTCTAGGTGCCTCCCGAGCGCAGGACAAGGAACTCACGCTACAAACCCAACAAGGGGAATGCATAAACTTTGTTGTGGAGGGAAGAACGATGTCAGTGCAACTTCCTGCGACGCTCTAGCCCAACCACGGGTCTCACTCACACAGTGAGACCCCTACTTATTATGCTATGCACATATGTTCCAGTAGAAGGCTTGATATACAGTCAAATAAAATCTTGTCTTGTTCCCTCATCAGGAATAGAATGAGCATATGACTGATCTTGAGAGCATATTAACCAACCTCTCTTCAGCGGCTACCAAAGACGACCGTGAGCTCATTACGCGCGCATACGAGTACGCACAGAAGGCGCACGAGAATCACAAACGCTATTCAGGAGAGCCATTCCTCACCCATCTCGTTGCTGTCGCTAAGACACTAGCAGAGATCGGTATGGGTCCACAGACCATCGCCGCTGGACTTCTCCATGACGTCATCGAGGATACAACCGTCTCTGCAGAAGATATTAGGGAAGCATTCGGTGACGAGGTACTCTTTCTTGTGGAAGGTGTCACCAAACTTGGCTCAGTACGCTACCACGGCGTCGACCGCCACAATGAGAGCCTTCGAAAACTCTTTGTCGCAACCTCGCAAGAGATCCGCGTTCTCATGGTAAAGCTCGCAGACCGTCTGCATAATATGCAGACGCTCCAGTTCGTACCAAAAGAGAAACAGAAACGTATTGCCCAAGAGACACTTGAGATTTACGTTCCCGTTGCACATCGCCTTGGGATGGGACGCTTCCGTAAAGAACTCGAGGAGCTCGCGTTTCCCTACGTCTACCCAGATGAATATAAAAAGGTGAAAAAGATTGCGCAACCCGTATTGAAACACGCACCAGAAATCATTGAAAAATTACGTAAAACACTACAGAAGAGACTTGCTGAAATTGGCATTACAAACTTCAAAACGAGTAGTCGCGTCAAGAGCACGTATAGTCTGTTCCGAAAACTTGAACGACGTAATTGGGACATCGACGCTATCCATGACCTCCTTGCCATTCGCGTGATTGTACCGTCCGTAGAAGAATGTTATCGCACGCTTGGTATCGTCCATGAACTCTGGCGACCACTTCCCCACCGGGTGAAAGACTTCATCGCATTTCCCAAACCAAATGGCTACCAGTCACTGCACACTACCGTGATCGCACATGATCGCACTATCATTGAGGTACAAATCCGTACCGAAACTATGCACAGAGAATCGGAATTTGGTGTCGCCTCACACCTCGTCTATAAAGACACTCAGGGTGGGGATAAATCTGCGACCGCACAGTACCGCACGTGGGTAACAAGTCTCATCCCCTCCCTCTTTCACCCATTTCGTCGTCGACCCAAAACAGATGCAACATCCGTATCGTCCATCCCAACAGAGAACAAAGAACGAGTACCCGCATGGATCCAAGAAATTGCTGACGCCCACCAAGAAAGCACCAACACCGACACGTTTGTGAGTGATCTTCGACAAGATTTCTTCAGTCATCGTGTTTTTATTTTCACTCCAGAAGGAGATGTCATTGATCTCCCTATTGGGGCAAGCCCTATCGACTTTGCGTACGCTATTCATACCGATATTGGCAATCACATCGCGGGTGCAAAGGTTAATCACAAGCTCGTACAATTCGATACACCACTCAAAAACGGTGACATCGTGGAAATCATTACCAAACCATCAAGCGCCCCAACTCGCAAATGGCTTGCCTTTGCAAAGACCTCGCTCGCTCAGCGCCGTATCCGTCTCGCGCTCGGAGACACTACAGAGAGAAGCGCGTAATCGCGTAGAGATCAGCGTCCTCTTCCTCACGTTCGCTCGTCGATCGATCATCAATAGCTGGTTCATCGGACAGAACACTCTCCCCTTCCAAGATGGAACCCTCCTTTCCTTCTGCTAAAATCAACGCCAGGATCTTGCGTAAATCATCAGGAGAAAAGTAATCGATCACCAATTTCCCCCCAAAATCTTTTCGTTCAATTTGCACGCGTGTCCCCAAAGATTCCGTCAACTGTTTTTCCATTTCAATCAACTCTGGGTCCACGCCATAATCCTTTTTACGTACCCGATCAACGGCAATCTTGCGCGAGATGCGTTCCACGTCACGAACCGACAATTTCTTAAGCAAGACTTCCCGAAACAGAGTATCCATTTCTTCTTTCTTATCGGCAAGCATCAACAGCGCACGCCCATGACCCTCACTCATGTCGCCAGTGCGTATCGCTTGCAACATGTCTTCGGGAAGATGCAAAAGTCGCAACGTATTGGAGACATACTCGCGACTTCGCCCTACCTTGACAGCCACTTGTGAGTGAGAAAGAGTAAATTGTTCCGCAAGTTGTTGAAAAGCTTGTGCGCGGTCAATCGGATTAAGATCCTCACGTTGAAGGTTTTCAATAATCGCCAATTCGAGCTTCATCAGATCACTTTCCTCCCCCGAGCGAATGATGACTGGAATTTGATTTAAGCCCGCAAGTTTTGATGCGCGCAGACGACGCTCCCCCGCGATCAACTCGTACTCGGTACGAAAGGCACCGTCCGGAAGCGAGATCTCTTTGCGCGTCACCGTGATCGGCTGAAGAAGCCCGTACATGCGGATAGACTCACTCAACTCCTTCAGTTTTTGCTCATTGAATTCGCGCCGTGGTTGATATGGATTGGGAACAATCTTGTGTAGTTCCACCCAAAAAATAGAATCATTTTGATACGCCATTCCCAGTATTGTATCACAGCTAATTTGAGAACAGGAGAAAAGCTGGTAGACTGATGGGGGCGAAAAATGGCAAAGCCATTTTTCGCCCCCATCCCACTGCCCGGGTGGCGGAACTGGTATACGCGCACGACTCAAAATCGTGTTTCGAAAGAAGTGTGGGTTCGATTCCCACCCCGGGCACCAAAATAGAACTAGACGGTTTTTTGGAAGCAAGAAGGTGGGACGCGCGAAGCGCGTCCCACTGATTTCCCCCCATTTTTCCAAACGAATTCGGAGTCCCGCCTTCGGCGGGACGGACTGTTTTTTCGCCAAGAAGCAGGTTCGAGCCAAAGATTTCTTTGGCTTTGACCTTTTTTGCAAAAAGGTCATCATCAGAAGCAATTTTGTCCAATGATTGTGCGTCTTTCACCCACTCGGTAAACGGTTCGAGCCAATCATTCTGCTTGTGTGAAAGGTTAGTGATTTCTTCTTCGAGCGACTTCTTTTGCAAAATCAATTTTCCTTTTTCAACACGATAAATTTCCTTTTCAATATCTTGGTCGAGATAACCAGAAAGAAGTCGCTCTAACCTTTTCGATAAAGAAGAAATCTTTTCCTCTTTCTCTTTCACACAAGCAGTCAAAGACTGGGCGGATTTTCCGTGGTCATCATTTGCCATTTTTAACAATTCTTCCGCCCAGTCTTTGGGCAAAGAAACTTTTTGAATTA
>CAZTKT010000009.1:0-24332 GCA_964614265.1 uncultured Candidatus Saccharibacteria bacterium
TATCAGCATGCCGCCAAACTGTCACCGATGTGGTCGTCTTGGACAAAATCTTGCATTTCAAGGAGCTTTTGGTATTATCCTTTTGGATATGTCAATTGAATCACCACAAAAAGGAGGAGAGGAAGCGATGAATAAAGAAGAAAGCCAGGTCACGCCAAGAATTGAAAAAGCTCCAGAGACTTCTTTGCCGGAAACAGTTGAGCCAGAAGCGATTGAGCAAAAACCACCCCGCACATCAAAGGGTGCTTTTTATCTGACAAGGATTGCTCACTTGCTTCTACCGCGATTTGTACCCGACATTACAGAGCCGACTGGCGATAGCCAGGTCTTTGACAGAGAGGGGATAACATACATTGTACCCGAGAATGACGGGGACAATGTTGCAAATCCTAGCACAACGCGCGAGATGGCCAAAAGGATGGTCACGATTCATAATGCAATTACGCTGACAGGTCTGATGCGTAAGGTGAGCGATATTGATTCGGACTATGCTGGAAAAGGAGCTGCGGATCTTCGCTATGTCAAAACATTCTTGCCATGGGAATCTCTCGGCTCCCCAGCAAGACTCGATCTGCTCTTTGACAAAAATGTACTTCGCCGACGTATCGCCAAAGATAAAAATCTTTTGCCTGAAGACAGGGAAATTTGCACTACATATCTTAATAACATTCTGCAACTTTTTGAAGAAGAGCGGGATGAACTGGAAAGACAGCGCCTAGAAAACTTACGAGACTCGACAGCAGAGTCTGCAGAAATTGAAGGTATGTTGGTTCAATACGAAGAGCCCGATGTTTCGGCTGCGCTTCGCGCCATCAACACAGAAGAGGAGGCAGACAGTAGTGAGCTACGCATAGCGGCAGTGTTGCACCGCAACAGTCTTACCAGGAAAATGAAAATACTGCGCGATGAAACGAATGTCACCGCAGAGCAATATCAAGCACTGCAGGCACGCTCCCGAAAACTACAGCTTGATATTGGAGTTATCAATCGTGGACGTGTTGATCATACACGTTAATTTAGTCACTACTGACGTACAGTAGTTGTTATGGTCAAGACAACAAAATCCCCCGCAGTCTCTGACTGCGGGGGATTCATCATTTAAAAGTTTTGACGCTCAAGGGGGAGGATCCTTTAATCAAAATCAATCACATCCTCAATATCTCGCTCACTCATGTCATAGCGGTCAGCGAGACGTGAGATGACCTCGTCTTCATCATCGTCAACATCTCGTAACGTAAATCGTTCGGTGCCACCGTTATGGAATCGAACAAGGATATCTGCATCATCGCGAGAAAAGGTGACATCAATATTGCGGATATCGTTATTGGTAGTGCGATTGGAGAAATCGATGAGGTCTCTGATGGCACTCCGACTTTCATCGTACCGGTCAGCGAGACGTGAGATCACCGTGCTCTCGCTATGGTCAACGTTGCGGAAGGTAAATCTATCGGTATCGCCATCACGGAATCGTACAAGGACATTGGCATCATTACCCACAAAGTCAACATTGATACTGCGGATGTCGGTGTGGTTGCTCGAACTCCTCGTAAAACTACTGACCGTATCAATGAGTGCAAGTATGGAGGCGTAGGAGCGTCCGAGTGTTGATGCGAGGAGCGTCGCCACCTCATCTTTTGTTCTCGCATCGAATGCATAGTATTCACTGTCACCGTCATCCAACTGGACGCGGACTTGTGCGATACGTCCGACAAAATCAACTTCAATAGTATCAATATTGTTTCGGTTACTGAACGATTGTGTATCAACGGTACAGTACCGCCGACCGTAGGTGTCGGTATAGCACTGTGGTGACGAAGCGGTGTTTGTTTGAAGTAACAGCTGTTGCTCGAGCGCTTGGAGCTGTGCTTTCAAGAACTGAATCTGTGAGAGTAGCTGTGCGGTCGTCGGTGTTGCCGCATACACGGTGGCACTCGGTATACAGAGCGATATTGTGCAGATGAGTAGTGTGTATATACGAAGAATTTTTTTCATAGTGTTGCAGGCGGTACGTATTGTTGAGGCTCCATCTGATGAGATGCGGAGAGGCACGCGTGAAACTTGACAAGTTTAAACAAACATGCTAGCCTAGGTCACATAAGTTCATTGTAATGCGTCTGGGTATGTCTGTGTCACCGACGCATAGTTCTCCTCAAATAGATACCGGAGTATCTTATACATCCAAGACATAACCCTCTAAGCAACTAATGGTTGCCGGAGCGAGGATATTTTGGTCTCCACCTTGTGTGGATCCACTGGGGTATTCCTTAGTCCAGTAGTCACTTTTCTCACGAGAAGCATTGCTTAGAGGGTTATGTCTTGGATAAGGACCATACGTTTCTATAATGAACCGTGCTCCACGAGCACTGATAGGACTATAGCATATTAGGAAATACCACGGAATATTGACCGTGGTTTTTTCGTGTGCGCGATTACATGGGTCTTCCTATGTTGCAAAAGGACAATCGAAAAAAGCAAGTATGCACTACGGTGTGGCGTCTGTGGGCGACTCTGTGATGCCTTCAAGAGGAGGGTCGATGATATCTACAGGAGCGTCTGGTATAGCTACAGGAATATCTGTGCTCTCGAGAGTGGTATCAGTTTCTGCAGGAATGTCCGTGTTCTCCGGTGGTGTGAGTGTCGTGTCATCAAGAATACCCGGAAGATCGCTTGCGGACTGAACGACATCGAGTGTCTCTTCTGGCGCAAGGGGTGTTTCTGTAGCGGGTTGCGTCTGTGGCGTACTATGTCGTATACCTTTTTCTCCATGGAGATCAACGGTGTGGGAGAGTTCTTCAATTGAGGTGAGACCGGCGAGCACTTTAATGAGCCCGTCTTGTTGCATGTTGGGGACTCCTTGTGGAGCGGCGGCGGCGAGAATGTTGTCTTCGCGCGGATCTTGGATGATTGCGGTTTCAACCGCGCTATCGACACGGATGCCTTCATAGATACCTATGCGACCACGGAAGCCGGTGGTGCCACAGGTTGGGCATCCGACTGCATCATAGACAGTGAGTGTGGCAGTAAGGTCGGGAGCACTGGGAAGTCCGGTGAGAAATGAGCGAAGTAAGTCAAGCTCCTCTGCTGTTGGTACATGTGCCTTTTTACACTCCTCACAGAGACGACGTACGAGACGTTGCGCAAGGACGAGATTGGTTGAGCTCCCGATTGAGCGGGGATCGATACCGAGGTCCATGAGGCGAGGGAACGCACCGACAGCGCTGTTGGTGTGGAGCGTCGAGAGGACGAGGTGTCCAGTGAGTGCAGCTTGTACTGCGGTCTCGGCGACGTCGCGATCACGAACCTCGCCGACCATAATGACATCAGGATCTTGTCGGAGGATGGCGCGCAGGCCGGAGGCAAAGGTGTAGTCGTCATGCACCTGTGTCTGTACAATACCGGTCAGGTGGTATTCGATCGGGTCTTCAAGAGTGACAACTTTTATTTCAGGTTTGTATAGTTTTTTGAGAAAGGCGTACAACGAAGTAGTTTTTCCTGATCCGGTTGGTCCCGTGGTGATGATCATACCATTGGGTCGCCCGAGCTCTACGTCGAGTAGATGGAGGAGTGTGTCATTGATCCCGAGCGTTTCCATACCGAGGCCAATGGTCGACGGATCGAGGATACGCATCACAAACGCTTCGCCGTACCCACCGGGAATTACCGAAGAACGAATTTCAAGATTTTTTTCTCCCACGTCGATAGTGAACCGGCCATCTTGTGCGCGGTCGGTGATATTCAGCTTAATGCCGGAGAGCAATTTGAGTCGGGCACGCAAGAGGCTGTGCACCGCGTTTGGAATATCAGCAACATCGATGAGAACGCCGTCAATACGGAGTCGTATGCGCACTGCGGTTTCCTCTGGTTCGAGGTGTATATCTGATGCATGGAGCGCGATGGCACCGCCGAGGATCACTTCGAGGATCTCTGATACCTGGCGAGCACTTTTTGCGCCACTGATACGTGTCATGTCGCGTGCGATGTCTGTGACGGACGTGATCGTTGTGGCGAGCCGGGTGATCTCATCTGACGCGATATCAAGTACCCCCTTTTTCTTTGCGGTTGCTTTCTTAATGTCTGCGTAGCGTGCCCATACATAGGAGAGAGATGTGGAGGAGACCATAAAAATCTCCAGAGTGAAACCATGCTCAGTGAGCTCGGTGAGCGCGTGTTGGGTCTCTGGTTTATTTGGATTGCGGATGGCAACCTGGATGTGTTTGTCCCTCTTTTCAAAGACGGCCAGATCAGCGGCACGAGCCGTCGTCTCATCGAGCAGGC
Organism: uncultured Candidatus Saccharibacteria bacterium; assembly: GCA_964614265.1. Lineage (GTDB taxonomy): Bacteria > Patescibacteriota > Minisyncoccia > Phycocordibacterales > UBA918 > JACQKD01. The sequence continues at coordinate 4,276 of CAZTKT010000009.1, forward strand.
GGAGCGCATCGGTGTTTATGGAGATACCATTGAGGTTGATGTACTGGTGTCCATACTTTGCCGCGAGTACTGCCATCAAATTTTCCTCCTCACTGCGGTGGAGTGCACCAAGTTTTTTTTCTTGTTCCTGTTCGTCAAATTGTGGCATGATGATCTCTGTCAATGATACCATGAGGTAGTGGCATATGGTGGCGATTATGCCCAGAGAGATTGGCTGGGGAGGTGTTGCGAAGGTATTGGAACATTACCGGGGGGGGCTTGACAAATATTGTATAGTGTGATAACATAGAAGGTGGTAAGTAGAGTGTGGAAAGAGCAAACGAACAGGGGGGGAAAGATGAAACAGGTTTTAGTGTTCGTCAGTGTGTTGATTGGCTTGGCGGGGTGCATGAAGGGACCCCAGTTGCCATCAGGGTATTTGCCGAAGGTCGACCACTCTCCTCCGGTTGTCATGTCGGCAGAGCACTTCATTCCAGGGGGGTACGTCATCCCCCAGAGGAAGGACAAACAACCTCCTCTGGTTGTTTTGGCACCAACAACTCAAGTGTCGGTGCAAGTTCCGGCGCCGGCGCAAGTATCTCCTCCCCAAGACCTCATCGGGGTGCGGGCGAGAATGGACGCGCGACGCCAGGAGAAGCAGCGCGGATCGGTCGTGATCTACGGGTCACGACCGACCCGTTAGAAAAGGAGCACGACAACAAAGAAGGAAGGAGGAGAGGAAAATAAATTTGGCAAGGTGAGGGGTCCGGATGTGCATACGCGCATCCGGCCTTTTTGTATGTATGATTTGCAGACACTGTACAAATCATATTTTTTATGCTCATATGGTAGATAGAAGAACATTAAGGGGGTATGAAGAAGTGGGGGGGGTGGAAGATGCTCCAGCAACCGAACGGTGAGAAGGGAATAGAGGCATTTTTCAAAGAGTATGGATTGGCAGACCTACCGCACACAAAAAATGGTAGGAAGGCCATTCTTACGTTTCTGTTTCAGTTTGGCCCTGGGGTGCTTGAATGTGAGCAAGAGGCACTGGTGCAGGCACGTATCGTTGCCTTCAAATCGGCCACAGAGAAGTGGCAGGGCAAGATGGTGATTTATGCTACTTCTATGGTGAATCACCCCAGAAGAGTCTCATATCTTCTACCGAAGACGGATGCGGAGTTAGTCCGTCCACGACAAAGGAAGTTCTTGTCAAATGGTAGTCGGCGTGAGATTGAGATGTTTAAGGCAGTGGACGGTTCCCGCACGATTTTCTTAGACTATCTGGAAATCGTTTCGCCAGAGGGACAGAAATGAGAGAAGGAGAGATCGGATGAAACGTGCTTTGATTGGGTTTTTGGTCATGGTGTGTTTGGGTGGGTGTTACCCGTATCGGTATGTGGCTTATCCGCAGACTAGTGGCCCAGTTCGTTTGGTAGCAACACATTTTGATGGTTCGGAGTGTGTCATACGCGATGGTGGACTCATGGACTGGGCAAAAGGAGTGCCCGGGGCAGAGACAGTCCATCACGAGCGGTGGGCGCGAATACGGGTTGAGAGGGGTCCATACTATGCGTCTTTTCCCGTCTGTGAGGCGGAAGAAAGCGCAGGGTCACGTCGTGGGGAGCGAGGTTATCGATGACACAATTCTTCCTCAGATTACTACTACCAGCCATATAGTGGCTACTAAACCTATCTCGTGGAGGGTGATACGTGGGAAGGGCTATGGCCGTCTCCTTGTTTTGCATTACTCTCTCCGCCCTGGCGTTGATGGGGTGTGGGGTTGGTAGTTCGGAGTTTCACTGCTCGGGTCCGGGGGCTGTGTGTGCCCCTGTCGCCAAAATATTGACGGCGGCTGACCCCTGCCCTCGTGGGCAGCGTGAGATACGCTCGAAGAAAAGTAGCAAGCTCACTGAGTGCTTTGAAGCATGGGTGGGGCCACGAGACTTTATCTGTGTCCCGAGAGAAGAGGTTCGGGTGAGGCGGGAGTGTGGTCCAGTTGGTCCTTGAACCACTCTTCCCACGGTGTCGGTTGGTTGTTGCCCCGAAGCGCACGCGCTTCGGGGCTTTTTTATGCTGTGCGTCGGTGATTGTTCGGTGTTAGAATGGCTGTATGCTCGAGATGGTTATTACTACTCCTGCTGAGTTGGCAGTGCTCGCGGATCGCGTGCTGGCGCTCGTGGAGGAGCGTCATGCGCGTACGGCGACTGTTCTTGCGTTACATGGCGAGCTTGGTGCGGGTAAGACGGCGTTTACGAAAGCATGTGCTCAAGTATTGGGGGTTAGTGAGCCAGTGACGAGCCCGACATTTGTGCTGATGCGACGGTACGCGATACCAGCGCACTCGCGATTTACCCATTTTGTACACATTGATGCGTATCGTGTGGAGTCACCTGCGGAGCTTGCTGTCATCCGGCTTGACGAGATCCTGCAAGATCCAGGCAATCTTGTCTGCATTGAGTGGGCAGAGCGGGTGGGTGGACTACCAGCTGATGCAGTACAGGTAGTGTTTTCGAGGGATGAGACCTCAGCTGTGCCGGATGTGCGCGTGGTGACTTATGGGATGGTAGAGGGTGAGGGATGACGAACGGGCGAGATTTTTGGTATGTCTCCTACTACAGCAAAAAAAACACGGACAAAGATACCTGCACGACGTCTCGTGTTGCTCGATGCGCACGCTATTTTGCACCGAGCGTATCATGCGCTTCCTGATTTTACGGCTCCCAACGGCGAGCCGACAGGGGCGCTCTATGGTTTGGTCGCGATGTTGTTGAAAATTGTCGAGGAATTGAAACCGGATTATCTGGTCGCGTGTTTTGACCTGCCGGAACCGACGTATCGACATGATGCCTATGAGCACTATAAGGCGAGGCGTGCTAAGACTGACGATGCGCTTTCCACACAGATCACGCGTTCGCGGGATATTTTTGCGGCATTTGGGATTCATATCTACGAACATGCGGGATTTGAGGCGGACGATATGCTTGGCACGATTGTTGAGCAAACAAAACGCATGAAGGATCTTGATATCGTGATTGCCTCCGGTGACATGGACACACTCCAGTTGATTTTAAAAAAGAAGGTGCAGGTGTATACACTGCGAAAGGGGATCAAGGATACGATTTTATACGATGAGCAGATGGTGCATGATCGTTTTGGGTTTGGGCCAGAATTGATTCCTGATTATAAGGGTCTCCGAGGGGATCCGTCTGATAATATTCCGGGAATTGTGGGTATTGGTGAGAAGACGGCGACTGATTTGATCACGCAGTTTGGGAGTATTGATGCGATCTATAAGACGCTCGGGAAAGTAGGGGGTGATCAGCAATTGCTGGAGGCAGGCATTAGTCCACGTATGGTTGGGCTTTTGCAGACGAACGAAGAGGAAGCGCAGTTTTCGAAAATGCTTGCAACAATTAGGCGTGATGCACCGATCACCTTTCGTCTTGCTGATGAGACATGGCGTGCACAGCTGGATATTCCGCGCATTCTTGATTTGTTTGTGGAGTTTGGGTTTCGGACACTCGGTGCACGAGTGCGACAACTCTTTGGGGGCACGGATGTGGGTCTCTCAATAGAGGAGTCAAAGCGGGAGGAGGTCCCAGTGGTCGATCTTCAAGAGACGGCGCTCGCGCTTTGGCTCTTGCATTCTGATATGACGAATCCAACCATGGACGATATCATGGATTATGCGCGAGGGAAGAGGGAGGGGGAGACGTTTGCGCAGGCACGTTCCTGTATTTTTGGGGAGCTCGATGCGAGTAATGTGCGGGGGCTCTATGAGGACGTGGAGCGACCATTGATCGTGGTTCTGCGGGACATGGGGGCACGCGGTATTCTGCTTGATACGGGATATTTGGGCGAGTTGTCGCACACCCTGCATCAGGAATTATCAGGCATTGAGACACGCATCTATGAACTCGCGGGAGTGACATTTAATCTTAATTCGCCGAAGCAACTAGGACTGGTTCTCTATGATACGTTGGGGTTGAAACCCAAAAATCAGAAGCGAACGGGGACGGGTCAGCGCTCGACGCGTGAGTCGGAACTTGAGAAGTTGCGCGAGGAGCATCCGATTATTGTGGAGGTGTTGCGCTACCGTGAGTTGCAGAAATTGCTGTCGACGTACATTGACCCACTCCCAACGATGGTTGGTGCGGATGGGCGACTACACACGACGTTTCTTCAAGCGGGAACGACGACGGGGCGTATGGCGAGTCAGAATCCCAATCTGCAAAATATTCCGATACGGACTGAAGAAGGTGGCAAGATTCGCCGTGCGTTTGTGGCTGAGAGAGGATGTTCTCTTGTGGCGATTGATTACTCACAGATTGAGTTGCGCATCGCGGCGATTCTCTCGGGTGATCCGAAATTGATTGAGATTTTTAAGGCGGGGGAAGATGTGCACAGCGCCGTCGCATCTCGGGTGTTTGGAGTGCCGGAGTCGGCGGTTGATCGCGAGATGCGACGGCGTGCCAAGGTGATCAACTTCGGTATTCTCTATGGTATGGGGGTGAATGCACTGCGACAAAATCTAGGGGATGATACGCCCCGCGCCGAGGCGCAAGAATTTTTGACTGCGTATTTTCACACGTTTACCACGCTTGCGCAGTACCTTGAGGATGTCAAATCCTCGGCGCGGAAACTCGGATACACCGAAACACATTTTGGTCGGCGGCGATACTTTGAAGGAATCCGTTCGAGCTTGCCGTTCATTCGTGCGGCTGCGGAGCGCATGGCGCTGAACGCACCGATACAAGGTACTGCCGCGGACGTGTTGCGTATTGCGATGGTGCGCGTCGATACCTATCTCAAAGAGATGCATTTGGAGACGGACGTACGGATGTTGCTTCAAGTCCACGATGAGTTGGTGTTTGAAATTAAAGAGTCACGGGTTGCGGATGTGGTCCCGGTGTTGAAAAAGATCATGGAAGATGCTTTTCCCCTCAATGAGACAGGTGGCGTACCGCTTGTGGCGGAAGCGAAAGCCGGGAAGAATTGGGGGAGTATGGGAGCATTGTAGCTTTCTATTAATTATGCTAGGATTGATAGTAAATTAATAGAAAGCCTAAAAGGGCTATATTTTAAAGGATATATTTATGATTGAAAAACCTCCAGAGTGGAAAAAATTATTGACAAGTGAACATCTTGCTAAAATACTTGAAGTCTCAAAAGAAACCCAAGAGATTTTGAGCAACGCTCAAAAGGAGTATGTGTATTGGGATAAATTTAGGCACTATCAATTTCCAAACAATATAACTCCAGAGGAGGCATGGGCGCTGTTGAAGCTTAGACGATCTGCAAATGAAAAAACTCCTATCACCTCTGTTTCGGGAGGTAGTTTTACCTATAGTATTACAAAACGTTTGCATCAAAAACTAAACTTTGTAGATACAAACGGCGCAGGATTTCTTGCTCATTTCAGCACTATGCCTTCAGATGCAGCAGCATCAAAATATATTATTAGCAGTTTAGCCGAAGAAGCTATCGCCTCAAGCCAGATTGAAGGGGCTAACACCACGCACAAGGTCGCGAAGGAAATGATTTTGTCGGAGCGGAAGCCAAGAAATAGAAGCGAGCAGATGATTGTCAATAATTATCTGGCGATACAAAAGATGGTTGAGTGGAAAGATCTTGATTTAACAGAAAGTATACTGCTTGATCTACAGAAGATACTTGTGAATCAAACTACTGACGATTCCTCTATTATTGGAAGGTTCAGAACAGATGAGGACGACATAGTGGTGCATGATCCAATGACCGGAGAAATTGCGCACATTCCACCCAAAGAGAAAACCATGCGCTCTGAATTACAGAAGTTGATCATGTATGCGAATGCGCTGGAAGACGATGATGAAGAGTTTACGCATCCGGTCATCAAAGCAACAATTCTGCATTTTTGGTTTGCCTACCTGCATCCCTTTGCTGACGGCAACGGCAGATCCTCAAGAGCAATTTCGTACTGGTTTTTACTGAAGAGGAATTATTGGCTCATTGAGTATATTTCTGTGTCTCGGGCAATTATGCAAAGCAGAAAAGCATACGATAACGCATTTTTGTATAGCGAGAATGACGACAACGACGTAACCTATTTTTTGCTCTATATTGCGGAAGCGTTCAAGAAATCGATTATCCAATTTAGAGCACACTGGGAGGAACAGACACGGGAAACTGACGAATTAAAGAAAACCACTGCAGTGTTAGGGCAATTCAATGTCAGACAAATTGCAGTACTCACGTATTTTCTTTCCCATAGTGATGAATATACTGATGCGATAACACACCAAAATACGCATGGTATTTCTCAACCAACGGCCCATAATGATCTCGCGTTCTTAGTTAAAAAAGGGTATCTCACTCAAACAAGAAAGGGTAAGAGATTTGTATATATGCCAAACATATCTAAAATCAAAAAGATACTGCGGTAACTAGTTTTTTTATTATTTTTCCCCTATGCTGTACGTATTTACCGGTGCTGATCCTATTGCAGTGCGTGCACGAGCGCATACGTTTGTGGATGGGTATGAAGAGCAGGGGAGTCGTGTTGAACGTCTCACCGCGGAGGAGTGTTCTGCTGACCTACTGCGCGATCGCGCGACAGCGCAATCACTGTTTCTTTCGACCACTGACCGTGAGCCTGCAGTGATCGTGCTTGATACGCCGAGCGAAAAAGCGACTGCGCAAGAGGTGGTTGTCACGCTTGCTCCCGTACTTGCCGAATCATCACACGTGTTTGTACTCATTGAACAGAAGCTTCTCGTCATTCCCACGAGAGAGTTAAAAAAGTACGCCACCGAGTATCACGAGATCGCAGGGAGTGATGTCACGGAAAAATTTAATGTGTTCTCGCTTGCGGACGCGCTCGCGCGTCGCGATCGTAAATCGCTTTGGATACTGCTGTTACGCGCTGGACAGGCAGGGCTCTCGCCCGAAGAAATTATCGGGACGTTGTTTTGGCAAATAAAGACGATGCGACTTGTGACGCAGACAAAAAATGCCGAAGAAGCAGGACTCAAACCATTTGTCTATACCAAGGCGAAACGTGCTGTAGAAAAATTTACCCGCGATGAACTGACCGACGTATCACGTCAGCTTGTCACGCTGTATCATGAAGGCCATCTTGGGAATGTCGATATGACCTATGCGCTCGAACGATGGGTGTTAAGTCTCTGACACTTTTATTTATAGAGAGTACAGAATAGAGATATAAAAAACCCCGCGCGGCTCCCAGTTGCGCGGGGGGTTAGAGGGGGGGGTAATTGAGCCTAATTTTTGCTCTTGTCTGACTCGGCCTTTGATAAGGCCTGGTTCAGATTCGTTATTGCCAATACTAGCTTGCTCCAAGCTGTTATACTAGCTTTTGCGCTACTTATAAACTGCTGCTCTAAAGCAGTCGTTTGTCCATCGCGACGTGCCGTCGCGATTACCGTTGTAAGGGTTTCATGTGCTTTTCTGGCCACAGCTGAGGCAGTGAAGACCTCACCTCGACGATCATACAAGACCTTGTCATCACGCACCCTAGCCATCATCCCCCCTGTGAGGAGCTCATAATGACTTAGTATGAGGAACCACCCCGCTACGCTCTCTGATGACTCTATATCCTTCATCAGGTTACCGACAGGGTCCGTGCGCGCGGCCTTGTTCTCGGGCACTCTACGACCGGCGGAGTCTCGCTTGAGTATCTGTTGTGCTGATCTCTGTGGCCCTAGGTCAGCCGCTCGAATGCCTACAACCTGCTGTTGCAGGTACTGCTCCAGTTGAGGTAGTATGGTTTTGATCTTTGCTTCTAGAGCAACAACATCCTGTTCTCGTTGTGCTGTCGCCGCTGGATTTCCAATGACCACGTTTCCCTTGTTGTCTCTTGTGCACCCCCAACTACTCAAGAGTACAACACTTGTGATACCAACAAGGAGGATCGTGGCGCATACTCCCCGCAAAGCCACCTGTTCCAACGATTTCCAACTGTGACGGACCTTCATCTACTCTTTCCTTTTCTACCCAAAAGGAGTTGCAATGTACCACCCGTGCGAGAGGGTAACACAGTCAGTGCTTGTCCGCAATAGCACCCACCCCTTGTTACAGATAGACAGTGGATTTGTACGAGAGTTGGTGTACCTCATGGGTACACAAGAGAAAACAGGTGTGATCAGCCACACAGTATTTGCTGCATCTCTGTGCTCTTTGTCTGTGCGTGCGTTCGTGTCCGCCCGGGAGGGCTCGAACCTCCGACCTTGTCCTTAAAAGGGACCTGCTCTACCAGCTGAGCTACGGGCGGTCTCTGTGTATGACAGCATCAAAAATATACCACACAAAGGGTAAAAGTCGATTCTGTTTTATGTCGCTGAATACGTTACAGCGGCAAATCATATGCGAATGCTCCTGCGCCGGTGATGAGAAGCGATAGTGAGGCTCCGATGAGGAGTACATAGAAGAGGCGTTGCGGAACGGAGGGATGCGACAATCTACGATGAAGTATGAGTATTTTTAGTGCGTGAGCGATGGAAATGAGAGCGGTGATTTGGGTGTATGCGCCGACGATAAACAGAACGCCAAGGAGAAGTTCCACGATGCCAAAACAGCGTACCCCAAACCATGCCAGTGTGGGCCACGATAGGTGTATGATCGCCTGTAGACTCATGCGATCCCGAAAGAGATGGCGGTACGCGAGATAGAGGAAGATGCCACCAAGGAAGATGCGGAGAAGAAGGTGTGCAAAGAGCGACAGAAACATGGTTGGGAATACAGCAAGCATGAAAAGCAGTGTATCATGGCGAGGATATGACGACAGGGGATATCTACCTACCGAAACAAGCAACTGGACGCACGTACGTGGCGTTGGAGGATATTCGGAGTGCACATAATGTTGGATCGATTTTTCGTACGGCTGATGCTGTTGCGGTTGCTGGCGTGTGTCTTATTGGCACGACACCGACACCGATTGATCGGTTTGGGCGAGTGCAACCGGACATTGCGAAGACCGCTCTCGGCGCGGAGCACACGATGCCGTGGACATACTATGAGACATCTGAAGCGTTTCTTTCTGCGATGGAGGAAGCGAAGCGGACGATCGTGGTGGTTGAGCAAGATGCTCGTGCGATTGATTATAAACAGCGTATGGTGGGTGGCGATGCGGTGTTTGTTTTTGGTAATGAGGTCACTGGGGTGTCCCCTGTGCTTCGTGGTGTCGCGACGCAGATCATAGAGATACCGATGTATGGAAAGAAGGAGTCACTCAATGTTTCGGTCGCGGTTGGGGTGGTGATGTTCCGATTGTTGGATGAGAAGTAGGGGGTTCCCCCGTGGGTGAGCATCGGGTATTGTACGGGCGTGCGAAGGGGTCGTTTTTCAAAATGTGCTACGCGGTATGCTCTGTCATTTCTCCAAACAATCGATCCATTTCTTCTTGGACGACGTGCACATCACTCCAGACTTGGCGCCTGTTGTGTGGTCCCATGATATACGGGTCGGTCCCTTTTCCAGAGATAAGGATGACACTCTTCTCTGGTGCGATCGCGAGGGCTTCATGGATGGCCTCGCGACGATCCATGATGATTGAGAGACGATTTTTATCTTCGATACCCTCTGCCATCGCCTCCACAATGGCGCGCGGGTCTTCGTCGTACGGATCTTCATTGGTGAGGATAACGTGTTGGCAGTACTGCTCAGCAATATGTCCCATCTCGGGGCGTTTCCACGTGTCGCGACCACCACCGGTGTTGCCAAGAACACAGATTTTTGTTTGCTTGGGAAATGCTTTGTACAGTTGTTCAAGAGAATCGATGGTGTGTGCATAGTCGACGACGGCAGTGATACATTTTGGTGCATGTGCAGGACTTTTTATCTGTTCCACTCGACCGCGGATAGGAGGCAGAGCGACGAGTGCTCGCTCTATTGTTTTTAATGTGAGGCCAAATGCTCGTGCACAGGTGATAGCGGCGAGAGTGTTGTATACATTGAAGCGTCCAATGAGCGGCGTGCGAATTGTAACGCCGTCTATGACGAGACTTGCGCCATCGTCTGTGAGTGCATGGAGGTCGAGGTCCTTGAGTGAATAGGGGAGACGTTCTTCCACATCACAGGCAAGGAATTGTGCGCCATACGGATCGTCAGTGTTCGCGATGATGCGACGGGGGCGCTTACGTGAACGTTCGAGTCCATGTACGAGCTCAAGTTTTGCAGCGACATAGTTTTCAAAGGAGCCGTGTGACTCGATGTGTTCAGGAGAGAGGTTGGTAAAAATGAGTGCGTCAAGGTCGATCCATTTGTGTCGATATTGCTTCACGCCTTCTGAGGTCATCTCGAGCACCGCAACCGTACACCCACTTTGTACCGCTTCGTAGAGGAAGTGTTGAATGAAGAATCGTCCCGGCATGGTCATCTTGTGGCGGTTTGGCTCCGATCGATCACCATATTTAAAACGAATAGTGCCTGCGAGCCCTGTCTTTTGTCCATCAGCTTCAAAGAGCGCGCTGACGATTTCTACCACACTTGATTTTCCTTTTGTGCCGGTGACGCCGATGACCGTGATCTTTCGAGAGGGGAAGCCATACCAGAGGGCTCCAAGGAACGAAAGAAGGTAATGGTACGGTGGACGCATGGCAGAGAGGGCACGCGCCGGGAGGAGTTTTTTGAGATAAAAGAAAAGGGTGCTCATGAGCGAATGATGATAGTATAATACACCCTATGGAATCATCGTCACATTTCCCCGACTCGTTCTATCGGGTGTCAGTAAAGGGGCTGTATGTCCGTGACAACAAGATACTACTCACTCTCGACACTACTCACGTTCGTGATGGCAAATCGGTAGCACTGTGGGATTTGCCCGGCGGAGGTATGGATTTTGGCGAGACATTCAGAGAGACACTTGTCCGCGAGATACGCGAGGAGATGGGTCTCATTGTCACAACTGTCGCCGAAAAACCGATGTATCTGTGGACATACAAAAGTACCAACAGACATTCAGACTGGTTCTACACACTTCTGCTCGGGTTTCCGTTTGACGTACAGGATCTACACATAACGCCGACACCAGAATGCCAAGAAGCGCGATTCTTCACTAAAGAAGAGATACGCGTACTTGCAGTCAAGGGTCAGTGTAAGGAATTTTGCGACATTTTTAACCCAGAAGACTTTTGAAGTACCGACAGTCTTGACAAATATATAGTTTAGTATATAGTCTACTACATACTAAACTATATAACTCATATGCAAAAACTTTTCACAAAAAACACTGTATCACTTACTGATCTGCGTAATCCTATGAAAGTAATCAAAGAGGCCGGAAATCAGCCGGTGGCAATTCTTAATCGCAACAAACTACTCGGTTACTTTGTACCACAAGAAGCGACAACTATTAACTCGTATACATATCTTTCCAAAGAGGCGTTTGATCAGTTACTCAAGGAAAATTGGGGAACGCTCGAACCGGTACTTGCATATCTCAAAGACAAGTAATATGGAGTGGAAGTTGTTTACAACCGACGAGGTCATCGCAATCCATGAAAAAGCAATTGCCTCAAACGAGTTACAAGGACTGGCTGTTGGGAAGTCGCTTGACGGTGTACTCGATCGGATTGAACACCGCATCCAATATGGTGTGATCACTGATGTATTTGAGTTAGCGGCAACCTATGCAATGGCGATTGCGCAAGGGCATGTATTTAATGATGCGAATAAGCGCACCGCATACGCGTGTATGGATCTGTGTCTAATGAAGCATAGCGTGCGCATTGCATTTGAAATCAAAACAGTTGGCGCAGTAATTATCAAAGTTGCCCAAGGAGACATGGATGAGCGGGAACTTGCGGTGTGGCTACGGGAGAAGACAAAGAAAGACACGAACTGAATCAAGATAGAAATTATCGCCCCAAGAGTTTCAGTGCCGCTTTGATGCGCGCATTGGTCGTGGTGATGGACGGATCTATCTGTTGGAGTGTATCGCGAGATTCTTTCTGTGAGTAGCCAAGGGTGATGAGGGTGTCGATGACATCGTGATCGGTATCTGAATAGTCACCCGCGAGCATATCTTCTGCACCAAGTTTGTCGCGCAGTCCGAGAACGATTTTTTCGGCACTCTTTTTCCCAATACCGGAGATTTTGGAGAGGTAGGTCGCGTCTCCCGAGAGTGCGGCTTTGCGTAATAGGGGAACGTCGGCTTGTTCCATGATAACCATCGCGGATTTTGGACCAATTCCCGGCAATCCAATGAGGAGGGTGAACATGTCGAGCTCATCTGTACCGCGGAATCCGTAGAGGTCGAGGGCAGTTTCTCGTACCGCGAGGTGGGTGTGCAGAGTAACGGTTGTGCCGGGTATAAGGACGCCGAGTGCCTGCGGGGTGTGCACTAGATACCCAATGCCGTGGACATCGATGACGACGGTGTCATCGCGTACTGCCGAGACCTCTCCCCTGATAGAGCGAATCATATATGTATAGTACATCAGACTGACGACTGATGGTATTATGATCTCAATGAAATCGATGGACATGGTGCACAGGTTCATATTGTCCCTATCAAAAAGGACCATTGTCAGTGGGTCTGTACTCCTCGTGCTTTTGATCGTCATAAGTTTTTTTGTGCGTACTCGGTGGGGCGTGTCGGAGCGTGCCACACAGACATCAGCACGCACTGGTCCACAGAAAAAGCTCACGGACATCACGCCGATTGCAGTGGGGTCGCTGGTTGCGTCACTCAAACAAGAGTGTCCGGACAGTGCACTCCCCTGTATTCTCAAAGGGTTGGGTACGGCGACCACAGAGCATGGGCCGACCGCAGGGATCAATGCTCTTGAGGCCCTACAAAAGGACGGCACGATTTCTTCAACAGAAGATGACCATCAGATTGCACACAAGATCGGACGAAAAACTGCAGAGATATTTGGCATGACGGGAGATGCGTTTATCGCGTGTCCAACATCATACAATTATGGGTGTCAGCACGGATTTTTTGAATATGCGCTTGGCAAAGCGGCATCGCCGGCGGAAGCGGCAGACCAGATTTGTGGTTCTCTCGGAGGCGGATACTCGAGCAAGTTTATTTTCTACTGTTACCATGGCGTGGGGCACGGGGTGTTGATGGCGCGAGCGTATGATTTGCAAGGAGGGCTGGACCTTTGTAACACGCTCAAAGATGGCTCACCACGCGCTGGTTGTTTGCAGGGGGTGTTTATGGAAAACGTCAATGGTGGTCTCACTGGCACCGCGCGATCGGGGATTTTTTCCGACACCGACCCGCTCGCGCCGTGCGATATGCTGGATCCAAAATATCATCATGAGTGTTTTCTTAATCACTCTGGGTGGCTGATGCGCTCATTTCACAACAGTGTGATGGAGGCAAGTCGCGCATGTCTCAAGGCACCAAAAGATGGTGTGGAGGCATGTCTGCAGAGTATCGGATTGATGGTGACAAACCCATCGTGGCAGACGAGTTTGGCCCCGGGCGTCGCGGGGTCGATGGAGCAGATCGCATGGAAGCTGTGCGCACAGTTTCCACCGGACCACATCGCGTCATGTGTCTCTGGCGCGGTCGACAACATCATGAACTTTGATGAGCTCAAAACCGATCGGGCAGTTACGTTTTGCTCACTGGTCGGTGGGTTATATCGCAGTGATTGTGTGGCACATATTGGGAGCGCCATTCGTGCACAGACGACAGATATCGAGTCAGCCACAAAAATCTGTGGGGCGTTGCCAAAGCCCCTTCAGTCCGCCTGCTTTCGGGGTGCGGGAGTGTAGTGTAGTTTTGGTTGGTATTTCGCAACAGTCTTCTGCGCACATAAGACGCACTCCTATGTACAAATTTGTTACACAGACAATGTTAAAGGGTAGATTCTTTCGGTCATATGGTAAAACATGGATTCCTTTACTCGTCACAGGATTGCTTTTATGGGGCACTTCTCTTTTCTGTTATTTTCGTTTTGGTTTCAGCTCTATTATTGCGTATTCAGTGTTATTGAGCGTGGGTCTGGTCGGACTATTTTTCTGGGGGGTTTCAGTAGATAAAAAATTACCAAGGTTGTTTGACCCTCGTGACCTCTACGTTGTGGTCGGGCTGATATTATTTTTCATTCCCATATATCTCTGGTCTATTCATTCGATACCTTTTCAAGTGAACACTGATGAAATTGTGATTGGTGTGGCAGCCCGGACTTTTTCTAGTGCAGAGAATCTTGATCTTTTCGCTCCGAGTAGTTATTTTCATTTTCCTGCCTTTATTTTTATTCTTTTTGGGAAACTTACGAAGGTAATGGGAGGTATTACTTTTCTTAATCTTCGAATCGTCCATGCTATTTTTGGTATTCTCATTACTGTCCCCTGTTATTTTTTCTTCCGCCTCGTATTTGATAAGTTTTATGCCACTGGAGCGACTGTGCTTGTGCTCGGACAGCATGCACTACTGGCAATCAGTCGAATGGTGAGCCGGAATAATATAGCCGTACTCAACGAAACTGCCGCTTTTCTCCTTCTCATTATTGGGTTCCAGAAGAAATCGCCATTCTATTCGTTTTTTGGGGGTGTGGTAGCGGGTATATCGTTTTATCATTACCCGCCATCCCAAATCATTTTTCCTCTGTGGCTTTTTTCTCTGTGTTGTGTGGTTGCCTTCGATAGCACTCGGTATGATTGGCGTACTATAGCAATATCGGTCGGTGCGAGTATCGTCGGATTCTGTATGGTCGTTGCACCAACAGGTGTTGCATTTCTTAAGACGTCTGACAATTCGAGCAACTATGGGCGCCAGCAAATTTTATTATTTAACGAGGGGAGAATTTTGCAGCAACACTGGTACTTTCTTGGCAGTCAACTTGCGGGTGTACAACGTAACATTGTCCAAGGCTTTACAATGTTCAACAGCCCAATTGTTGATCAGGCATATATTTATCCAAATTATGGACATGGTTTTCTTGATGTGCTCAGTGGCATTTTTTTATGGGTCGGTTTTCTAGTCGTTCTTTCAAGGTGTTGTTGGTTGAGGGGGAAGGGACAAGCGACATACATCATTATGTTCTCGGGTTTTATTTCGCTTTGGATAATCTACATGTTTATCCTTGGTCAGGCACCAAACTACACAAGATTATTTTTAGTGATTCCCTTTATATCCTTTTTTGTGATAATGGGTGTACGAAGTTTCATAGCTACCCTTGTTGGTCTTATAGAGACATACTGGTGGCCAGTGCGACCCCTATATTCCTATGTCGCATGTGCTTTCTTAATAGGATGTATCTTTATCGCGAACATGGGCATCTTTGCAGATTTTGTGGCGAAAGGATTTCTCGAGGGGAATGATGTTGGTGGAACTGGTCGTTATATAGAGTCGAAAAAATCAGTGGTGGGCTATAGGTTTTATATTGCTGCGGATGCATCATACCCTTACTATAGTTTCGGTGATGCTTCTGCTTGGCAGAGTTGGGCGCAGTTCTTTGCTGGCGAGAATCAATCAGTTGCTATTGTGGCGCCGAACACACTGGAATATACAACATGGGAACGACCATTTACGGTGTTCACATCTTCTGCGGTTTGGGATCAATATGGGCAACATTTTTCTTCTCGCTATCCACAATTTTTGCTACATACTATCAAAAATGATGCTAGTCTTATTGCCGTGGAGGTTGAGTAATATAACTCTATGAAATTGTCTATTGTTGCACCAGTATATAACGAAGAACAGAACCTACCGATTCTCTACCATGAGATTGTTGCCGCGTTGCATAGTTTTTCTGGTCAGTATGAAATGATTTTTGTAAATGATGCATCAACGGACAAAAGTCTGGAAGCCCTCCGTCTTTTGGCAAAACATGATGTGAGGGTTAAGATCATTTCATTTTATAGAAATTTTGGGCAAACTGCCGCTATGTCTGCTGGTTTTTCTCATGCGTCTGGTGAGGTAATTGTTTCATTAGATTCTGATCTACAAAATGATCCTGCGGAGATACTGCGGTTAGTAGCGCATGTCACTGCAGGTTATGACATTGTGTGCGGGTGGCGCAAAGACCGTAAGGACGCGTTTTTGACGAGGAAAATCCCCTCATGGATCGCGAATCGTTTAATCTCAAAAGTTACTGGAGTGGCGCTTCATGATTATGGGTGTACTCTGCGGGCATATCGGAAGGAGACAGTCGATTCCCTAAAGCTGTATGGTGAAATGCATCGACTCATTCCCGCGTACGCGGTCGCAAATGGGGCACGAGTAGTTGAGCTCCCCGTTCGGCATCGCCCGCGGATACATGGGGTTAGTAAGTACGGACTTGCGCGCACGATGAGCCTGATTCTGGATTTGCTATTGTTTGTCTTTCTTAATACGTTTATGAATAAGCCCATACATTTTTTTGGTGGCATTGGATTACTGTCATGTTTCTTTGGTTTTGTGGCAGCGAGTGCATCAGTTTTACTGAAAATCCTTGGATATAGAGATTTTGTTGAGACCCCCCTCCCGCTGTTTGCCGCGATGCTTGTATTGATATCGGTTCCGTGTATTCTCATGGGTATTATTTCTGAGGTGATGATGCGTACGTACTACGAGAGTCACCGGGGAACCCCTTACACTATTCGGGAAATTATAAATCCGTAGTCCATGTGCGGTATTACTGGTTTTGTGGGAAAGGGAGCACTGGGGGATTTGGAACGCATGCTTGCTACGATCAAGCATCGAGGACCAGATGATAGCGGTTTGTTTATTAGGAGAGAGAGAGTTGGTTTGGCGCACGCTCGCCTAAGTGTTCTTGACCGCTCGCTCGCTGGTCGCCAACCGATGGCTAATAGTACCCAAACAATTCATATTATTTTTAACGGAGAAATCTATAATTTTCAGCAACTCAAACAGCATCTATTAGACGTAGGTGGGGTAGCGTTTCATAGTGGGACTGATACGGAGGTTATTTTACGTTTGTATGAGCGATATGGTGAAGATTGTTTTTCACAACTGCGAGGTATGTTTGCATTGGCGATATATGATGCGCGTACGGAGAAGCTTCTGTTGGCGCGGGACCATTTTGGTAAGAAGCCCCTCTACTGGGGTATCCATGAAGGAACTTTTTTATTCGGATCTGAGCTCTCCTCTCTCTGTGCCCACCCTTCTTTCAAGAAAGAGGTAGATATTGGTTCTGTGAATGCATATCTTTCTTTGGCATATGTTCCAACACCAAAAAGCATTTTTAAAAATGTGCATAAACTGGAGCCGGCAACATATCTTGTGTATCAACATGGGGTGAGTCAAAAAAAGATGTTTTGGGAGCCTACACACGGTAGATTTACGGGCAGTTTTTCTGACGCGGTTAGTGTGCTTGACCAGAATCTTGAACATGCAGTACATCGTCGCCTTATTTCTGATGCGCCTCTTGGCATCTTCCTAAGTGGTGGACTAGATAGCTCCACTGTCGCGTACTTTGCACAGCGACTGAGCACACCGAAACTAAAGACATTTTCTATAGGATTTGAAGAGAAGAGTTTTGATGAATCCTCGTACGCACGCGACGTCTCTCACTTTCTGGGGACGGATCATTCAGAGGAAATTCTTTCCGCGAGAGGTGTCGCGACAATGATCCCCGGAATCCTTGAACACCTGGACGAACCGCTGGCTGACCCCTCTTTTATTCCTACATTTCTCCTTTCTGCGTTTGCAAAACATTCAATCACTGTTGCGTTAGGGGGTGACGGCGGGGATGAACTTTTTGCTGGATATCAGACCTTTCAGGCAGAGAAACTTGTCGCGCTCTATCGAGCGATTCCAGCATTTTTGCGTAATCAGTTAGTGAATGGACTCTTGCGAGTATTTCCATCGAGAGACACACACCTTAGTTTTAGTTTCGTATTACGCACGTTTGTGAATGGATACTCCCCACATATATACACTCGGCATACTCAGTGGCTTGGAAGCTTTAGTCAAGATGAACGAGCGCAGTTATTTCTGCCGGATGTGTGGCATGCGTTACGAGAGAGAGGTGATACTACAGCATACGCAATGCCTACACCAGAGATTAGGATATCGGACCCTCAGAATCAACTGTTATATTTCTACCTTCGTTCCTACCTCATGGATCAGGTATTGGTTAAAGTGGATCGGGCCAGTATGGCACATGGGTTGGAGGTTCGATCCCCATTTCTCGACAAAGAATTGGTTGAATTCGCCTTCTCTCTTCCCTATACATGGAAATTACATGGGTTTACCAGTAAATTTATCTTAAAGAAACTTATGGCCAATAAGCTACCAGCACATATTGTCCAACGGTCAAAAAAAGGGTTTGGGATACCCCTCGCATCTTGGCTGAAAACCGATCTCCGTGAGTTTACCACTGAGACGTTGTCAAAAAAGAGTATATGCACTAGCGGTCTTTTTGACTATGTGTATGTGAAGCAATTACAACAGGAACATTTTTCTGGAATCGCAGATCACAGCAAAAAATTGTGGACGTTACTTGTTTTTCAAGTGTGGCTTCAGAAATGGTATCGTATTACCTGATTTAGGTCACTGGCGCAACTATATTTTGGCATGCTTGCCTAAATGCTGGTTCTACCTTCGTACAAAACGCCGTGCGTTGGGACGTCTCTGGTAACACTTGTGAGGCACGGCTGAGGATTGTGTCATAGCAAGATTGTTTTTCCTCTCTGTCAGTGAGGAGAGAACAAAAAGAGATCGCGAGGTCTTGTCCTGAAGGATCCCAGAAGGTGTCTTGGACAGCGCCAGTGAGACAGTCGCGACGGAGAGACCCTGCGGGAGCGTTTGCACACTCTTTGATCGCTTGCTTTGGGTTGGTGCGATTAACGCCGTCTACATCTCGTCCCATGCTTTGGAAGCAGACCGACTGATATGCTTTTGGTGCAGCGTTGCACGCAGCTGCCACCTTGGAGAAATCACCCGCAAACAATTGCACCATCCGTGAGGTTTGGTAGAAATAACACGCGTTTTTATATTGTTCTTCAACGGCGGTGCAGGGGAATTGTGGATCAGCGCTTAGATATGTCGTGATGTGCTCATCTTTTGTTTTGTCCCCTGTCGCTTCACTTGCCGCAAGTCCCCCGACAATGTTTTCCATAAATACGCCAGAGTAACAGGACTCTTTGCCATTCGGGAGTTGGTCGCATCCCTTGAGAGCCTCGGGGAGATCATAGCTTGACCATGCGGTGAGTCCGTGTCCGATACCGTGGATGCACTGATGATTAAAAAATGGGTTGGTGATTGGCCCACAAATAACCCCAATGTTTTTGGCAAAATCCGCAGTGCCGTGCTCGTTGAAATATGCTTCAGTTGCGCCATGATAGCACCCTGAATGGCATTCTGCGCTACAGGTCTGGAACGCTTTTTCGTTGAAGAGCTCATAGGCGAATCGACCAGCGAGATGTGCGGGCTGATGGCAATCGCCAAATTGTGCCGATAGGGCATGGAGTCTCTGCACCGTTGCGTTTGGGCCAAATGTTTTGACGTATGACTTCAAAAGGAGTTTATCACTAAAGAGTGCGGTCGCGTCCTTCTCTACAGGGGGGAGTATCTCTTCTGGGATAGCATTCGTGGTACCACCAAAGAGCCGATGATAGAGATTGACAAAAAATGTTTTGATACGGGTCCAGACACTCGGTGGTGTAGTTGCCGTGCTTCCTGTTGTATCGTTGACGGTAATGGTGCCCACGAGCGTGGGTGTGAGGTGGTCGTGGTATTTCCATACTCCTACCTTTGAGAACGTGAATGACCACGATTCACCGGGTGGTATGGGGCGCTGTGGGTCAAACTCAGGATAGATCGCATGTGTTGGGTGAATGTTTGATGCGGGCCATTTGTCTTCAAGACCAGCATTCTCAAAAGTCACCGTATCGCCGACCGTAATGGTGAGATCCTTTGGTTCATAACTACTGTCGGTCATGTGCATGATGGCCCCTCCCGTCTCTGTAAGGGTATGGGCCGATGCCGACAGAACGGCGAATGGTAACAGAAGAATAAGAATAAAATATTTCATTGTTGTGTATGACGGATATGTTCTAGTGGCGTATTCATGCTTGTGTGTGGTGATTATACTCGTAGATGCAAGGATAGTATAGTACTTCGGCTATTTTAAGAACGGCTGTTCCATCTTCCATCTTTCATACTTTCA
>CAZTKT010000010.1:0-23843 GCA_964614265.1 uncultured Candidatus Saccharibacteria bacterium
GCCATGTCCAACATCATGCTCCATCGGTTGGCGAGGGGTTTTTGAACATGCTCTAAGCTACGGTTTTCCACTCCACATGCATTACGATTGGCCACACTTCTTGCTATACTAGAAGAGTAGCTAACACATTTTTGTGAGAAGTATTTTTCGCGTAGGGGGCGCAATCCTTATCGGGGCCGGAATTGTCGGTGGTGTTTTGATTGTTAAGCACCGTAGTGAATATGCGCAGTCTGCTGACACACCCGCGCTTGTGGTCGCTCGTGGCGATGTTCGATCAGTGCAACCTGCGATTGATAGTGATAAAGACGGCATCCCCGACTGGGAGGAGACCCTTCGTGGTACCGATCCACAGAAGTACACGACGCTCTCGCAGGACACCTCCACCTCCGCGACTACCACCCCGTACACACCACCAGTCACCCTCACGGGGCAGTTTTCGGAACATTTCCTTGAAAATATTCTCCGTTCCGGAGCCGGTAAAACAATGACAAAAGAAGAGCAGGACGCAGTGGTACAGCAGTCACTTGGCGCACTCGACTCCCTCCCGCAAGACAAACGCTACACCCAATTAGATATCAAAAGTATCGCGGATAATAGCCTCGGTTCGCTCCGCGCATATGGAAATGCCGTCGGTGACATACTGAAAAAAAACTCAATTCACAATAGACACGAGCTCGTGATCGTCTTTGAGGCAACCAAATCGGCAGATCCCACACGCCTACAAGAACTCCTACCGATCGAACGTGCCTACGCAGGAATGATACGCGACATGCTTCTCCTCGAAGCTCCCAGCAATCTCGCAAAACAACACGTTGATCTCCTCAATGCGCTGTCGATTATTCACGGTGGTCTTGTCGCCATGCAACAGATATTCAGTGATCCGCTTCCGTCATTGGTACGCGTACAGCGATATGAGGAAGATGCGAAGGGTCTATGGTATGGACTTACTAATATACGCGCCATGCTTGAAACACAGCATATTGCATATACCAGCGGGGAGCCAGGCGTCATCCTTTTTAGTATCCCCCGACCATGAGATCACTCTCTCTATTAAAAAACCGCTGGGGTGATCTATTCACACGCAGATCACTTGCCGGTCTCCTCTGTGTTGCTATCGCGGGCGTCAGTTTTGGCCTCCATGTACCAAAAGCACAGGCGTCTGCAGAGCTTACCTTTGATGTTCCTGAAGAAATCACCAGTATCATAGATACCATCTATACAACACTGGGTACCATTGCAACAAAGGTAATGGAGGGGTATCAGTGGGCCTTAAAACACAAAGAGATGGTTCTCGATGGGATTGCATGGTACGCCGCAAAAATACTGCTCGCAGAAATGCAAAAATCAATGGTGCGGTGGATACACTCGGGGTTTGATGGGAAGCCAAACTTCGTCCAAGACCTCGGTGGCTTCCTCGCAAACACCGCTGATAAAGTCGCTGGGCAGTTCATCTATGGAAGTGGTTTGAAGGCACTCTGTTCACCCTTTGCGTTCAATATCAAGATTGCACTCGCGGTGCAATACGCCGCCAAAGATACCCCCGTCCGCTGTACCCTAAGCGGGGTCGTCAACAACATAGACGGCTTTATGCGTGGTAACTTCTCTGACGGTGGTCTCGCGGGATGGTTTCAGATGACGGTCAATCCAAACAATAATTTCTTCGGTGCATCTGCTGCCGCAGAATCAGCACTCCTTGGCAATATCGAACTAAAGAAAGGCCTGGATATTAATAAACTTCTCTTTGGAAAAGGTTTTCTGGGGAAAGAAGTGTGTAAAACAATACCTGAATACGAACCAAGTGATGGAGTTCCTACAGAAGCATCTGGTGCGCACGAAGAATGTCAGGTCGTCACCCCCGGCGATACGGTTTCACAGGCATTAAGTCGTCAGCTGGACTCAGGACGAGAATCGCTCCTCGCCGCAGACGAGATCGATGAAGTTATTTCAGCACTGTTCCAGCAACTTGCACTCAAGGTATTCACCGGCACACAGGGCCTCTTGGGATTGGCAGAAAAAGATGGGCAGTACGGTGCCACGCCGTATATTGATCAGATCAATAATCGCACATATGATTCGGTACCGGGAAAAAATGATGCTGGTGAGGACTTCATCCTTGTTGCAATCAAAAACGAAAATGAGTATCGCGCCCTCTGGACCAGTGTGGTTGTGGATGCCGACAAGGTACTGGCACGCATTACAGAACGTCAGGCAACGAGTACCGGCGAGGTCTCGACCTCGACCTGTCCAATGCTTGAAACTATTCGCACACGCGTGACGGCGATACGAACAAAGGCGTTACCAAGAAAAGAGTCTGGGGAGCAAAATCTCGTCATCCTTGACGCATTACAAGCACGGTATGTAAGAACGCAAGAAGATGCACTCTTTTCCACCACAGGAGGTGAGGAACTTTCGAAGGTGGTAAGTGAATTTACCCATCTGCAATCAGGCGGCGTACTCCATAGCGAGACCGACGTAGGAGAGGCAAAGATCCTCATAGAAGGGAGTGGCATTGATGACACACCGATAGAATCACCACCCGTCCCTGGCATCCCACTACCTATTAGACAAGAGCTTGAAAAACTCGCCACCCAGCTTGAGTCACTGGTGTGTCCACCACCTGGTGGTGGAAGCGAAGGTGGGGGTGGCGGAAGCCCATAACCTATGCACACCCTTCGAACACATCGGACACTCATCACCCTCCTTCTTATTGGGGTGTTCTTTAGTGTGCCGTTGGTCACCAATGCAGTGGGGTTGAGTGACATTGTCATCACGGTAACGGGGTGGGCGTTGTATGTCGGTGCATCACTTTTTAATAAGGCGCTCGAATTATTTGTGCTTGGTATGGGTAAACTCATTACGGGACAACCAACACAACTGGGGCAGGGTAGTTTCAGTGTTGGCCTTGGGGTAAGTATTGATGTTATTTGGAAAACGGTCCGTGACCTCGTCAATCTCTCGTTCATCTTTGGTCTCATCTACGTCGGCTTTAAGACCATTCTCGACGCGGGAACGGACACTAAGAAGATGCTCTCCCAGATCATCATCTGTGCGCTCCTGGTAAACTTCAGCCTCTTTATCACTAAAGTAGTTATTGATGTCTCAAATGTCACTTCAAATGAGATATATAAAGCGATGAAGATAGCTCCAAGCGCGACCCAAGGAACAGCTTCCGGTAGCATTGGGATATCAGACGCCTTCTTGGCGCGTATGGGTCTTATTCAACTCGTGTCTCTTCCTCATGCGGGAGAGACGGTTACGACAGAAATCCCCGGCAGAGACCTTGGTAAGGAAGGTTATCTACCATTTACGATCGGCGCTGGCCTCTTCATATTAGTTTCGGCATTCGTCTTTTTTGCTGGTGCCGTACTCATCACGATCCGTTTTGGTGTACTCGTGCTCCTCATGATGCTCTCTCCCATCGCGTTTGCCGCATGGGTGTTCCCTGCGCTGAAGAGCTGGTCAGAGGAATGGCGACATACGCTCTTGAGCCAAGCGTTCTTTGCTCCCGCATATCTGTTCATGCTCTATATTACCCTCAAACTCGCTGATGGGTATCAAAATGCCACAGGAGCTGCCGACGGTATCTATACCACAAAACTTTTTAATGAAGGATACACCAGTATCGCATTTTTCTCCCTCACCATTGTGATGATGGTCTCTTCGCTCGTCCTCGCTAAAAAAATGGGGGCATTCGGTGCGGCATACCTCCTCAATAAGGGGAAGGCGATGGCAACGGGAGTGCGGCGTACACTCACTCGTGGTGCACTCGCTCCACTTAAGGCAACAAGTGGTTTTGCTGGGAGGACTGTCTTGGGTCGATTGGGTGTAGCAGGTCAAAAGTTGAATGCACGTCTGGATACTACAAGACGTGGCCGTTTCGCCAAGACGATCGTTGGTGGTCTTTTAGGTACTCCAACAGAGCGTGGCCGACAGGAAAGACTCGAAAAGATGCAGAAAGGGAAGTACGGGGGTAGTTATTCTCATGAAGAGAATATTCAGTTTGAGAACAAACGGGTTCAGGCTCGCGAACAAGAACAGCGAAGACAGAATATATCCGCGGCTATTGCCGCAAGCACTGGCGCTCTCCCTGGAAGTCAACAGATGATTGACCTTGAGCATTCTATCGCCGGGGCGAGTGATGACCACATCATCAGCATGCTCAAAGGAAAGAGCAAGGGGAATCCTGAGTATGATGCACTTGTTTCGAATATGTCTGAAAAGCAGCTTGATGCAGTCATGAAGGCAAGGCCGGAGGAAATCAATGATGGCGCAAAAGAAGCACTGAAAACCGATCGTGGGCAATCGATTACCGTAAAACTACAGAACGAAGGAAAAACTGCTGACGATACCCAACGACAAAGAAACAATTTGCCGTTACGTGACCTTACGGATGCACAAAAGTTGAGTCTCGGTATCAAAAATGCAAATGCGTCCCAGCTCAAGGCACTTGGACTAGATGAGCTTCGATTCAATGCCGAAAACCTCACACAGTCACAGTTTGATGCGATCATGGCAAGTACTGACTACAGTCCAACAGAAAAAGCGCTCATTCGTGAAGAGCGCACAAGTAAACTATTTGCAAATTTCACTGCAAATCCAGCGGGCTTCTTTGCGGAACTCAAAGATGCCCACGTAAAAGCTGAAGATATCGCAAAACTACCTCGGTCGATCCTCACCAGTACTTTCGCTATACCATTCTTTACCAAAGGCATGCTTATCGAGATGCGACGCACTCTCGATGACTATGAACGTGCACAAATTAGAACGGATATTGAGGGCCTTGGTAACTCGCATATCGCGTATGACTGGCTGACTTCTGCACGAGGCCAAGACTTCTAACCATATGGAAATTACACGAGAACAACGAGAGGAACGATATCAAAAGGCCCCTGCTGGGGTGCAACAGATGTACGAATCTGACGAAAGTGGAAAATTTCTTTTTTCGATCTTCCAAAAACATGCACTGCCTCCTGAAAACTACCGCGCTTATGGGATCACTATCGGTAATGTCATCCTCGGATTCTATCCCCTCTGGCAACTTCCTGAATTACTACACACAGCGCTCAGTATCACTCCAGCACAAGCAGAGGCAATAGCGACAGACCTTCGTCCGTTTTTCGCTCCGTTAGAGCGGGTGGGTACCCCAGTACTTGAGAACACGCAGTCCACAGAAAAAGCAAACACTGCAGTGGTACACACTGTCGCAGAGACCCTCGTCCGAGATCTTCACCTCGATCCAGAACGGATTGTTCCGCTCATCAATATCGTAGGGGACACTGTCTTGGGGTTGGTTGCCGTGAACGCATTGCCAGCACACATCCAAACCCAAATCGGCGCACCACTCCCACTCGCACAGCTCATCGCCGAGCACCTGCTGGTGTTGCTCGCGCAAGCACATGCACTTCCTGTGACACCACCTCCAGCGCTTGCGCCAACGATCACTCCGAAACTAGTAACGCCCGCAACGTGGACACATGTAACGGTGCCGCCGGTTGTGGCGCCTCTATCACCACAGACACAACCGGCGGCACCGTCTATTCCACAATATCAAAAACCACTCATCACTGTTCCCCAATATCACAATGCACATCTCTACGAACCACCACAAAACACTGACCAGCCACCGCCAACTCTTCCACAGTAATCAGGTATCAATGGTGTGTACGAATGAGATGACCGTGTATACTGTGTGTATGTATCGCGAAACAGTGCGATGTGTAATTGTGCAATGATGTATCACTCACATATACTCTATGCGTTTTGAAGTTCCACAATTCATTGAAGTAGAAGATAAAATCATTGGGCCGTTCACCTGGAAACAGTTTGTGTATCTTGCCGGTGGGGCAGGAGCAGGCATCATGCTCTATCTGTCGTTGCCACTTGTCTTTTTCCTTCTGATCGCTGGGCCTATCATGGCACTTTCTGCAGGACTTGCCTTTTTTCCAGTCAATAATAGACCGCTGTCCATATTCCTGGAGGCAGTCATCACATATATCACCTCCACACGGCTCTATCTCTGGAAAAAAGAACAGGGGACACCGACCGCATCAGCGGTAGCACGCCAACCAGTCACCTACACCCCCCCAACCACCAACAGTATTATGTCACTCTCGCGCAAGCTTGAACTTAATGCACTCAACAAAGGAGTGGCGGATACCGATGACGGTGTATAACACAGCGATATGGCACAAACAATTCCATCAGCACAAGAATTTGTCCCCCTGCAAGAGGTGCGTGACGGCATTGCCATCCTCAAGGATGGGGGATTGCGTGGTATTCTTATGGCTTCTTCTATCAACTTTGCGCTTAAATCACAAGATGAACAGCACGCCATCCTGTCACAGTTCCAAGCGTTTCTCAACACCCTTGATTTTTCACTCCAAATATATATTCAGTCGCGTGAATTAAATATAGCGCCGTACCTCGCCCTCTTGCACGAACGTGAACCACAGCAAGACAACGACCTCATGCGGGTACAGTTGCGTGAATACATTGGATTTATTGAAAATTTTACGACGGAAACGGAGATCATGACAAAGAGTTTCTTTATAGTTGTCTCGTATACGCCCGCGACCATCAGTGTCACCAGTGGCCTGAGCAAACTCTGGCGAAAAAAGGACTCGAGTGACAGTGCCCTCGCACACGCCCGCTTTGACGAGGATCGTACCCAGCTTGAGCAACGAGTCGCTGTTGTGGAACAAGGCCTCAATCAGCTCGGTATTCGAACAGTGCTCCTCGGAACCAACGAGATCATTGAGCTCTTTTACCACCTCTTTAATCCCGCAGAACATACGAAAGCCCTACCAATAGGAAAATAATATGGGTATTCTTGATTTTCTAAAAAAGAAAGAGCCGACAAACGATGTGCTCGCAGGAGTGCTCCCTAAGGATATTGAGAATGCAAGCGCGATGACACTCGAAGATGTGATCGCGCCGGGAGCAGTGGGTATTACCCCGCAAAATATCAACTTGAGTGGCAGACTCGTCAGTACGTTTTTTGCAATCTCCTTTCCGCGGTATCTCAATGACAGCTGGCTTGAGCCAGTGCTCAATCTCGAGAAAGTATTTGATGTCTCCATCATGATCCACCCAATGGACACCGCAACGGTGCTCAAGCAATTTCAGAAGAAAGTAGCAGAAGTGCAAAGCCAGATCAATATCCGCACCGAGAAGGGATTTGTTCGTGATCCACAACTCGATGCCGCCTACCGCAATCTTGAGGATTTGCGTGACAAGCTCCAGCAAGCAGAAGAGCGCCTCTTTAATGTGGGCCTCTATTTCGCTATTTATGGAGACTCCCAGCCAGAGCTTGACAAGACCAAAATAGAAATAAAAGCCATTCTCGATGCACGACTCGTCTACCTACGCCCCGCGCTGTTTCAACAATTACAGGGTTTCAAAAGCGTTATGCCGATCATGGACGACCAACTCGCGGTACACACCAAGCTGAACTCCTCTCCACTCTCTAGCTTCTTTCCGTTTACCTCCTTTGATCTCACCGCGGACACCGGCATCCTCTATGGCATCAATCGCCACAATTCTTCGCTTATTCTCTTTGATCGTTTTTCCCTTGAAAACTACAACTCGGTGACCTTCGCGACCTCAGGTTCAGGGAAGTCATATGCAGCAAAACTTGAGATTCTCCGGTCGCTCATGTTTGGTGCCGAAGTCATCGTGATCGACCCTGAACATGAGTATGAATATCTCGCAGAAGCCACTGGTGGCAGGTTTTTCAATATCTCACTCTCATCCGAACACCACATTAATCCGTTCGATCTCCCTGCGCCACTAGAAGACGAGTCCATTGAAGACGTCTTGCGTTCACACATCATTAGTCTCGTGGGACTATTCCGGCTGATGTTGAGCGGTCTCACTCCCGAAGAAGATGCAATCATTGACCGCGCGATCACCGAGACCTATGCGCTAAAAGATATCACCAGCGGTAGTAACTTCGCTGATCTCGAACCGCCACTGCTCTCAGACTTCGAGCTCGTCCTTGGTGGTATGGAGGGAAGTGAGTCCTTGGTGCAACGTCTCTCAAAATACACTAAAGGAACATGGTCAGGGTTTTTAAATCAGCCAACCAATGTAGATATCAATCAAAAATTTGTTGTGTTCTCGCTCCGCGATATGGAGGATGAACTCAAGACGATCGCGATGTACATCATCACCCACCACATCTGGGGTGCAGTGCGACGACAGTTGAAGAAACGCCTTCTCGTCATCGACGAAGCCTGGTGGATGATGAAGTCAGAAGACACTGCCTCGTTCCTCTACAGTATTGCCAAACGTGGACGCAAATACTATCTCGGCCTCTCCACGATCACCCAGGACGTAGACGATTTCCTGCGCTCACCATACGGCATCCCAATGCTCACCAACTCATCAATCCAGCTCTTAATGAAGCAATCAACCACTACGATCGATCGCGTTCAAGATACGTTTCATCTCACCGATGAAGAAAAATTTCTTCTTCTCGAGTCAGGACTGGGGGAGGGGATCTTCTTTGCGGGCCTCAAACATGTCGCGATTAAAATCATCGCTTCCTACACGGAAGATCAGATCATCACCTCTGATCCCTCACAGCTCCTCCAGATTAAAAAGGCTCGCGCTGAACTTACCAATACACAAACACCATGAACCAAAACCCGCGCAAACGTATTAGTACTCCGACTGCAGTTTGTTTGGTGGGAATCGCGCTATGCGCCGATGTCCTGCAATTCTTTGCACAATTACTACTTCCATACCTTGGCGTAACCATACTCGGCGGTGCCGCAGGTGCCGTTGTCGGTTCTAAAGTTGGCGCAACAGGAGCGGGTGCCGTTGCCGGTACTGCCGTCGGTGCCGCGGGTTCCGCAGTAGCGGCGGCTACTGGTGTTGGCGCCGCGTTCGTACTCGACATAGGCACCAAGATGGCGTGGCTCGTCACCAGTGCCCTTGAATACGGAACGTATGGGATCGTGATAGCCATCTTTTTATTTTTTGGAGTACGAGTCTGGTCACACCATTCCGCCGCAAAAAAAGTGGTACTCACCATCACCACTTTTTTGGTCGAATCACTCCCATTCCTCACAATGTTCCCCGGACTCACCATCTGGACAATCTTTATGATTATTGAGTCGTGGAAAGAGGACAAGAAAAAAGACACTACCCTAGAGACACGATACAATGAAGACGACACGCAACAGAATTTTGAGCGATTACGAAAACCAATCAGACGGTATGTACACCATGAAGCAGCATAAAAATCGTGTAGAATATATCGCAAGCTTCTTCCTCCTTGCGACGTTCCTCATTGGCTGGTCTCTCATTCCAGCAAAACTCTTGGCACAATCATTCGTTCCCCAAGAAACACAGCTGAACATCAAACCTCAAACACCCGAAGCGGGACAGACATTCAAGGCGCGTGTTGAGGCATATTCTTATGATATGACGTCGACACAGATCAGTTGGAGTATCAATGGAGTCACCTATGTCGCTGGGGCGGGGGAGCAAGAGATCAGCCTTCCTGCGCCGGCGCTCGGTGTGCCCCTGCACCTCACAGTACAAGTAAAAGAACAAAGTGGTACAACACACACCGTCACCAAAAACATCGTGCCGAGTGCAGTCGATATCGTCATCGAGGGTGGTACCGTCGTGCCACATTTCTATCGTGGACTTCCACTCCCGAGCGCAGGAAGCCCCGTACGCTTCATCGCTATGCCAACACTCTACACACAAACTGGCACTCTGGTGCCCATAAACAATCTGATCTACAAGTGGAGTCTGAACGGGGGGATAGTACAATCCGGCGTCAAACAGGTACTCACCACAACCATGCCGACCAGTGGTTCACCCACTGTTGAGGTGACCGTAGAGACACGAGATGGCACCGCGAGCCACCAAAGTGCCATACAAGCTACTGCATTCGATCCGCACATGACCTTTTACGAAGATGATCCACTCCACGGCCTTGCACAAAATGCACTCCCGAGTGATTTCACCCTCACACAAGATGAGATCTCTCTTCGCGCCGTACCCTACTTCGTCTCCCCTGATATTTTTAACAATGCGCACTACGAGTGGACTCTCGCTGGTGCACCAATACAAAACCCCAATGCCGACCCACAGACCCTCACGCTCCGCAAGACGGGGGGAGCGGGGTCATCACGCATTGAATTTTCAATTCGCAACTTGCGTTCATTACTCCAATCCGCAACCGGCGCCTTTACGGTATACTTTAAATAACAACTATGCGAATTTCATCCAGTACGTTTAAAAATAAGTTGTGGGTTTTGGGATTCTTTTTGTTTCTGTGTGTATCGTTCTTGGTACCACTTTCGAGAGTACACGGAGCACGACCTACTCCCGCAGAAGCAAAGGCGTGTATATTGGCAAAAATTGGGGCACAACGATTGAAAGAAATAGAAGATAATACACCCCCCCCACCAACACCAGCGGAAGAAGCAATTGTAGCAGATTGCGATAATGGCACTCCAACTACCCCCCCAACTCCACCGACCATCCCCCCCACACAGACTCCGCCACCAGAACATGGTTACGTTTGTAAAGACGACCACAAAGAATTTCAGACCTTAGAGGCTTGTAAGGCTTCCTGTGCCACCCCAGCCTCATGCGGAATCGAGGTGCCAGTGGAAAAAGATTCACCGCGAGCCCCCGTCACCTTCGTCCCCCTTACCAACCTCCCGGGGCTTTCCGATGACGTAGGGAATAGAACGCTCTCTGACTACATCAATGTGCTCTACCGTATCGCGATCGGTTTGGGAGCGCTCTTTGCGGTGATTAAGATCACGTATGCCGGTATTAAGTATATGGGGACTGATTCCTTCTCTTCCAAGGAAGAGGCGAAAAAAGATATCACGGGGGCGCTCTTTGGTCTCCTTATTATGCTCTCAACAGTCGTGGTACTTACCCTTATTTATCCAGATATTCTGAGGATTAATGTGTTGACGGCGCTTCCCGAGCTTAAAGCGACACCGCAGTCTACGGCACCTGGTGCGGGTACAGTTCCTGAAGGTGGAGTATGTGACAACGTCACAAAACAATGTGCCGCGGGTGTTTGTGTTACAAATGAAAGAACCTGCGCACCACCTGGAAATGTACCGAATGGTGTCTGCAAAGCCTCGTGCACACCTGTATCAGAAGGGAAACATCCTGGAGACTCCTGCATAGAAATAAGTGATTGCCAGGATATGGAACCACGAGGAACATACTCCTGTAGATATAAAACATTCAACACAGCAACCCCTCCGGCGCTGACGGGGTGTCCTCCGGTTACTGGCGCGCATCCAGACGGAGGCCAGTGTTTAGCTACCAACTGTAAACCATAATCTCTCGATCCCTTACCGGAACTATGAAAAAAACGTGGATCATCATCGGAAGTATACTCACCATCGCCCTGTTAGGGGCCGCATGGTGGTATCTGTTGATGTATGGGCGTCCCAAAAGTCTCAGTGATGTCCCGAACCCATTTGCGACCACCACTGACGTTCCGAGGGACACGCCTGCGCCCGCAACAACCACCCCTATGGGGACTGGTCCTCTGCGAAAAATCGCCACAACGCCGAGCGCCGGCGCAGTTATGCTCTCGCGAGAGGGGACGACCTTTGTACGGTATATGGAGCGAGGCACAGGGCACATCTTTGAGGTTGATACCAACAGTGGCGCCACTGAGCGCATCACTGGTACCACCATACCGCGCACGACCAGTGCCGTGTGGTCTCCACAAGGGTCTCGTGTCATTCTCACCACAGAAGATGGCACGGGGGGGGTGCGCATCTTTGCGGGCACTATTGAACGCGCCGATGAGGGGGCGGGAATACTCACCACCAGTGAAATTGAAGGCTCTGCAAAAAGTATTGCTTTTGCCAGTAGTAGCGAGAGCGTGTACTACACCACCACCACCAGTGGTACAGGGAGCACAGGCTATACACACAATCTACAAACCGGTAAACGCGTCGTGCGCTTTACTGCGCCACTGCGGGATATGGTCGTTCGTTGGGAACCATTACTCACCATCTACACCACACCGAGCGCACGGGTACGAGGCTACGCGTATCGGGGCACTCCCTTGTTGCGCCTTACCGGCGGTGTCGGTGGACTCATGATTCTCCCCACAAACGGTGGGCAGGTGATCTCCTATGCGCAAAACAAATCACTTATCTCACGCATTAATACACTCGATGGCACGGTCATCGGCATACCCGTCTTCCCAGAAAAATGTGCGGCGGAGAAGACGGGGGGTGGGCATCTGTGGTGCGGTGCGCCACTGGCGCTTGCTCCCGCGATGTACCCAGACTCATGGTATGACGGATCAATCTCCTTTGATGACAGTATCTGGAAAGTGGATCTTCAAACAGGGAGTGCCGCGGTTATGAGTAATCCAAGCGTCGATGTACATGAGGCGATCGACGCCACTGATATGCAGGTCAATGATGCGGGAACGATGCTTCTCTTTATTAATAAGAAAGATGGGTCATTGTGGATCCAAGAGATACGGTAGAGACACTGCTGAAGAAATAACAACAACACCCCCTCGCCGTTCGGCGAGGGGGTGTTGTTGTTTGCGTATACCCAGCGTATACCTATGTACATCAGATTATGTACGAGACGGTGTAGTGACTCCACCCTCCACCTTCTTTGGCACGTGACGACGCACAATATATTCTTGGGCAATTGCCATGAGGTTGCTCACGAGAAAGTAGAGTGCGATGGTCGCAGAAATACTATACGCCACAAAAAAGATAATGACGGGCATCACATACCGCATCTGCATTTGCATACTGTGAGCAAAATCATTTTTAAAACTTGGTGCGGCCTTCGTGTCCCGTGGAGGGAGTGTGGGGAGTGAGAGTCGCGTATGTATAAATTGTGTGATACCCGCGAGGAGTGCGAGGGGGAGACTACGTGCGGCGATATTGATAAATCCTAAAAAGAGCATCGAGACCGTGCTTGGTACTGATACAAAACTATACAGGAGCGCGGTATTTATTTCAGGAAAGAGAACACCGCCCCCACTAGACACAGAGAAGTAGAGTGCGAAAATAAGAGGGAGTTGAATAAGCGTCAAAAAAATACTGGAAAATGGATTGATACCGGCATTTTTGTATGCGCTCATAGTCTCTTGTGCAAGTTTCTCCCTATTCTCTTTGTGTACCTCCTTGATCCGTGCTAATTCAGGCTCAATGCCATTCATTGCATGCTGTGTTTTTGCGGCACGAATTGAGAGAGGGAGTAGGATAACTTTAGTCAGTATGGTGAGCACAATGATCGCCATACCAAGATCACCCCCACGGACATGTCCGAGAATAAAAATGAGTAGGTTGTATATGGGGTCAAAAAATAGACCGTGCCAGATAGTGAGAAACATAGGGATTAGTTTAGCGCGAAAGTGCCTGCTGACCAAATGCTCGAGAGAGGGAGGTCGCCAGCTCTGTCTGTAACCGCGCATACGAATACGTACGAGCAATGGGTTTCATAACCACAATATACTGCCCCGGTGGAGATTGTAGCTCATAGAGTGCGGTGGACACCCGGCGCTTTAGTGTATTGCGAACCACCGCACTCGTTGATACTTTTTTTCCGACAACCACCGCACTGCGACGAGTCACCGCGGGAAGATAGACGAGCGAAAGACTGGGCATGTGTATGCGCCGCCCCTTTGAGAGGACATGCATAAAGGCAGGGCGATCTAATCGGTATTCTTGTGCAAACATAGCGGTGTAGGGAGTAGAGAATGAGTACGATCGGGGGATCAGTCCACACTATACCGTAAGGGTTGCTCGCCCTTTGCGACGGCGAGCGCGAAGGATCTTTGCCCCCGATGGTGTCTTTCCACGCACCAAAAACCCGTGCGTTGTAGCGCGTTTCTTCTTCTTTGGTTGGTAGGTTCGCTTTGACATAGCTCATACCCTACACTACCTTTGTGTTTTGATCAACCTGCCAACGCTACCCATCCCAACAATACCGTTATTACCGAGAAATATATCAACATATGTACCCATTTACGGCACATGCGCCACACACCCCTCACAAGACAAACACACTACGCGTGTACTATGTGGTGAAGGAATCATCCATGACTTATCAACAGGTTGTACACATGCGTATCAATTATCTATACAGCACCTATATATTTGCGTTACTGTTTACACGACGGTGAGAGAGAGTATACTAGTGTTTGATTCTTGCTATGAGTACTCTCGCACACACAACCATCGCTCCAACAACGGTACACAGTGGGTCAATAAAGCAATTGTGGGATGATGCATTGATTAATATCGAGCTTTCCACTACTCCCGCAAACTTCAAAACGTGGTTTAAGGAAACGCAGATAGTAATGTTCGAAGGTGGTATTGCCACCATCGGTGTTGCAAGTGTTTTTGTAAAAGACTGGCTTGCAGACAAATTTCATAGTCTCATCCTGAAAACATTGCGGGAACTCTCTCCGTCTGTGAGAGGTATCGAGTATGTGGTAACGACACGCCACGAAAAACGAAATGACAGAACCCCTCCACCGAGTATCACTCCCGTACTGCCTCTTGAGGAGTACTACATAAATAAAAACGACAATCTCAACCCAAAATATCTCTTTGAGACCTTTGTCGTTGGCCCCTTTAATGCACTCGCTCATACAGCCGCTAAAACCGTTGCGGATAAACCGGGTATTGCCTATAACCCCTTGTTTGTCTATGGCAAAACCGGTCACGGAAAGACACACCTCATACAAGCCGTCGGCAACCACCTAAAACGACTTGGGCGTAAGGTGTTTTACGTCACGAGTGAACGATTTGTTGTTGATTATTTTAATGCACTCCAAAGCGGTACCGCAAACAGTTTCAAAGATAAGTATCGCCAGTACGATACCTTGATCATGGATGACGTGCAGTTCCTTGCGAACAAAGAAAAAACGCAGGAGGAGCTCTTCCATCTCTTTAATGCCCTCCACGACAACAATAAACAAATTGTGTTTTCTTCTGATGTGCCACCACACCTCATGTCGCACATGGAAGACCGACTCCGTTCACGATTCTCTCAGGGAATGATTGTGGACATCCCTGCACCAGATCTTGAGTCGCGGGGCGCCATCTTAAAAGCAAAGGCTGCGCAACACAACATCACGCTCGACGAAGACGTGGTTAACTACATGGCCCTGTCCATTGAAGGAAATGTACGGGAGCTTGAAGGAGCACTCAATACTATTTTGTGCCAATCTCAACTCTTTGGACGCGTCCTCTTACTTGATGAGGTGCGTTTACTCATTAAAAACAGCGCCCGACCACGAAAAACACTCGAGGCCACAGAGGTCGTCAGTACAGTCGCAAAATTTTATGGAGTCGAGGTACAAAATATCTATGAAAAAAGTCGTCGCAAAGAAATCATCACCCCACGACAGCTCATTATGTATATTTTAAGAGAAGATGGTCGGGTGTCTTACCCAATGATTGGACAGAGTCTTGGTGGTCGTGACCACACGACAGTCATCCACTCCTGTGACAAAATTAAAAAAATGTTACGTTCAAGCTCTACACTAGAAAATGAGTTGTCACAAATACGAGCGCTGTTGAAATAGGACCAGTGTGGTGGGGGGAGTGCCCAAAACCTCGGTACTAGCGTCCTTTTGAAAATCCGTACATACTAGTAGGGGTGAGCTGTGGATACCCTGAGGAAAAGTCGCACCACAAACTGTGTATAGCGAGGAGAACTCCTGATAAAAATGAACCACACCAAAGAACACCTATTGCTCGCGAAGTAGTTGTCCGTGGTTACGCAGGGGTTGTATACACAACTATCCTCAGTGCTTTGTGACAAAAGAAGCTTATGTCACAGACTTAAACACACCTATGCGCGTTGTGCACACCCCTAATAATAAAGAGTTTTTTAGAAAAAATAACACCACCACCTATGCATATCGAAGTGGAGAGAGAACTGTTGTTGCGTTACCTTGAGCTCGCTTCTCGTATCAGTACCAAACAACAAACGCTTCCCGTCCTCCAATGTGTTCTGTTTGATGCGACAGGCTCCTCTGATGCATTACTATTACGTGCTACAAACCTAGAGCTTGGTATGGAGGTTACGATGAGTGCACGGATCATTGTAGGCGGTGTACTTGCGGTCCCTGCAACACTCCTGACCCAAACCATACAACTTCTCTACGACCGCGTGGTTACTCTAAAAACCGACGGTGAACTTTTGGTGGTAGAAACAGGGAAGTCTCATACAACCATCAAAACATTGCCACATGAAGAGTTTCCACTTATTCCACAACTTACGGGGACCTCACAGAAAATCAACACCAACCTCTTTACTCTTGGTATCAAGACGACGGCTTTTGCAACTTCACAGTCGTCGATTAAGCCGGAGCTTGGGAGTGTGTTGTTACATCAACAAAAAGAACAGTCCCTTACCTTCGTCGCAACCGACTCGTTTCGACTGATTGAGAAGCGTATACCGCAACAAGGGGTTGTATTAGGTGGCCCACTCCTCATGCCGGCAAAAAATGCTCTTGAGATCGCTCGTATTGGAGAAGTGATCGGAGAGGACGCGGAGATGGTTGTGTCAGAAAACCAACTCGCTCTCAGGTTTCCATGCGGGGTATATGTCACTACACGCCTCACAGAGGCATCATTCCCCGACTATCAACAGATTATCCCAAAAGAGTTTGTAACGACCGCCACAGTCCTTCGTGGGGATCTTATTCAAGCACTGAAAAAAACAAACATCTTTACCAACGCATTTTTGCAAGTGCGTGTTCAGGTTGATCCAGCCACACAGACCCTTATCTTCTCTTCTGATAACGGTGAGTTAGGGAAAACAGAGGAAACGGTCTCCGCCACAGTGGAGGGCGATGCACTTGCGGTCAGTTTCAATCAGCGATACGTTTCTGACCCACTGCTATCTTTCGTCGATGACAGTGTGGTGTTGCGGTTTGCGGGCGTGGGTCGGCCGATGGTGATGGAAGGTATATCCGAAAAATCGCTTCGGTATTTGGTAATGCCAATGAACCGGTAATTGAGCAACCGTGTGGTATGCCACGATATATTCGTCGACGCACTGATGATGGGGTTGGAGCGCACAAGGGGGCGGTTCCTATTGGGAAACTCTTTGAGAAATATCGCAAACGACTCCTTCCGCCACCAGGAGTGGTCATCACCGTATTTTGTGCAGTGGTGGAGAAGGAAGTTGGGGTGATGCTCACCTCGTCGAATGTGCGGTATACCGTGCACACGCGCACACTCGCAATTACTACATTTGGACCACAAAAAAATGAGATTAAACTACACAGTCGACGTATTCTTGAGCTGTGTCGCGAAACGCTCGGGGAGCGTGGTGCGCCACAACAGATTTTATAGAGACAACGCATATTGTTGCGTATTTGATCTTTGCTGAAGATTTTTCTGGGAGTCCATTTCTACCGTATGCTACAGTAAATCTATATGTCAGAACGCCACCTTACCCGTACAGCCGTGTTCGTTATACTAGAGCGTGACAACAAAGTCTTCTTCTTACGAAGAGCTAATACGGGGTGGGCGGATGGTATGCTCACCATCCCCGCAGGGCATGTTGACAAAGGGGACCAGGTTCGTGAAGCTGTAATAAAAGAAGCAAAGGAGGAGGCGTGCGTAGATATCAAAACGGAAGATCTTGAATTCATGCATGTTGATTTTCTTCGTGATGAATATACCAATTTTTACTTTAAAGCAAAAAAGTGGCACGGAGAACCAAGTCTGGGGGAACCTGAATTAGCCAGTGAGGCAGTTTGGATAGACAAAGACAACATACCTGACGACGTGACACCGCAACTACAAAAATTATTTCAACACATTACACAGGGCTCGTATTTCTCTGAAATTGAGCGGGAAGTATAGGCGCATACTCATCCAAAAGATGAGAGTGCCCTATATGAGTTATTGTCCCGATTCAGTATTTGGTGAAGCGGGATCGATAGGTTCCGACTGAGTATTTGACGTAGCGTTCAGATTTAAAAGTGATTGTTTCCATTCTTCAATCGGCCATTCCCATAGGGAGAACTGTGGGTCACTTGCTGGGTTTGATGGGTAGGGACCTCGCGGGTTGTCTTTATTTACATAGTAGAGAATGGAGTGTACCGACCCAAGCGCGTCAACCACGCTTGTGGCAGGGGTTTGACCATCTTCTGGTAGTATCGGAAGAGATGAGGTAAACCATAGACCCCGAAGGATTGGTTTGAGATCTGACGGTGTGGCAACTGGTTCTGCAAAGGAATCTTTTGGTCGCTTCGTGATGGCAAAATCCATAAACTCGCGCCACAGTGGGGTCACAATAAGTCCAGAGATTTTCTTTTCCATGGGGTGATTGTCGTTGTTTCCCGCCCAGGCACCCACCGCAAGATTTGGTGTATAGCCCACTACCCATGCGTCTCGGTAGTCATTGGTCGTACCTGTTTTTGCGGCAACATCAATGCCGGGGAAATAGAGCTGTGAGTTTGAACCATACAGCGGAGTTCGCGCGATATTATCAGAGAGAATACTGGATATCTGGAGTGCGACTTGCCGATCCAACACCTCTTCTTCTTTTGGTTTTAGTTCCTCAACAATGGTTCCTTGGGAATCTTCAATACGAAGGATGCTTGATTTTTCTGTTTTCTTACCCTCATTTGCAAACACGCCGTAGGCACCGACCATATCAACCAGTTTGACTTCGCCACCACCGAGGACGAGGGTGAGCCCATACCGTGCGCGGTCTGCAAGTCCCGTGATACCCATATCACGCGCGAGCTTAATAGAATTATTGATGCCAGCTAAGTAGAGGGTCTGTACCGCAGGGACGTTTATGGATTGGGCGAGTGCATTACGAAGTGAGATTGGCCCACGAAATTTGTCATCGTAGTTTGTTGGAGAATAACAGCCGTCATCACTTGTGAGGTTTGAAGGAGCACAGGTGGTTGAGAATTGTGTCTTCAGATCAAAGAGAACGGTCTCAGGGGTGTACCCCTTCGCAAAAGCTGCGGCGTATACAAAGGGCTTAAATGATGAGCCGGGCTGACGATCTGCCACTGCGGCGTTAAAATTTCCATCGATCGTATCATCAAAATAATTCCGAGAGCCGACCATCGTGAGTATCTCGCCGTTCTTTGGATCGACCGCAACCATTGCGGCATTTTCTGCATTAAATTTTTTTTCATTGAGGAGAGCATATTTCTTCACCACCTCCTCTGCTTTTTCTTGGAGTTCTGCATCAAGCGTGGTGATGACTCGAAATCCACGTTCCGCAAGAGACTCCTCGCCATATTTTTGCGCTAGGTATTCTCTCACATAGAAGACAAAATGCGGGGCGCGTATCCCCGTGGTTGCTTGGGGGAGAAAGGTTACTTGTTCCTGTGCGGCGGCATCTTTTTCTGACTGTGTGATGAAGCCATTTTTCAACATCTGGGAGAGCACCAGTGCCTGACGAGCATCAAGCTCTTTACGATGTGAACCATAGGGAGAGAGATAGGTGGGTGCCTGTGGCAGTGCGGCGATATATGCCGCTTCTGCGAGGGTAACGTCTGAAGCGGGTACGCCAAAAAACGACTCACTCGCTTCCTCAACTCCATAGAGAGTGCCTCCGTACGGTGATTCGTTTAAATAGTGTCCTAGTATCTCTTCTTTTGTGAGCTCGTGCTCTAATTTCAGCGCCAACACCAATTCCTTCACTTTTCTCGTGAGTGTCTTTTCCTGCTGGAGCAGGGAATTTTTGACTACTTGTTGGGTGATGGTAGACCCACCTTGTCCGCCGAGCAACTTTCCGCTGAGAAAATTGTCGAGCGCCGCGCGGATGATTGACAGTGGACGAACACCACTGTGTTGGAAAAAAGTGGCATCTTCGATCGCGACCGACGCGTTTATAATGTTTCTGGAAATTTGATTATAGGGCAGGATTGTTCTTCGGACGTCCTGGTGGAGGTCGTAGAGGAGTATTTTCCCCGTGCGGTCATAGATTTTGGTTGACTGGAGCACGCGTCGTTGCTCAAATGCCTGGAGATCAGGCATTTCAAGGGTGGAAATCCATAAAATGAGCATGCCCCCCAAGACCGCAGCAATAACCAGGAGGGCTATACCCCCATCGATAAGTATCTGTTTATAGTGTCTCCGCCAAAACCCCGGTTTTTTCATACCTTCTTGATACTAGCATAAAGCTCAAAAATGTGGTGCGAGGAGGTGTTGGTGTGGTACAGTACTGCGATATATGGCAACAGTAGATACCGACACAAAGAAAATAGACACCCTTCTCTCACGTGGGGTAGTAGAGGTGATCCAGATGGATAACTTACGAAAAAAATTGACATCGGGTAGGCAATTGCGAATTAAGTTTGGTGTCGATCCCACAAGTCCGAACTTACACATCGGTCGCGCGATCCAGCTACTTAAACTTCGTGACTTCCAGCAACTCGGCCACCAGATCGTACTCATTGTTGGTGATTTTACCGCAGTCATCGGAGATACCTCTGATAAAGATAGTGAGCGCCCCATGCTCGCGCAAGACATCATAGAAGAAAATAAAAAAACATACCTCGCACAAATTGCAAAACTTCTTGATGTCGATAATATGGAGTTTTCATATAACTCAAAATGGCTTGGTCCGCTGGACTATAATCAGATTGGGGAACACGCCGATCAGTTTTCTGTGGCAGACTTTATTGCCCGCGACAACATCAAACGGCGTCTTGACTTAGGGAAGCGGGTCTCATTGCGTGAAGTACT
This sequence comes from uncultured Candidatus Saccharibacteria bacterium, assembly GCA_964614265.1. Classification (GTDB taxonomy): domain Bacteria; phylum Patescibacteriota; class Minisyncoccia; order Phycocordibacterales; family UBA918; genus JACQKD01. Next base: position 20,721 of record CAZTKT010000010.1, read on the forward strand.
CTACCCACTCATGCAAGGGTATGACAGTGTTGCGGTGCGCGCTGATGTTGAGATTGGTGGAACCGACCAGCGGTTTAACCTCCTTGCCGGTCGTACGCTTCAAGAACACTTTGGGCAAGAACCACAGAGCGTTGTCATTGGACCACTCATCAACGGTCTCGATGGGCGCAAGATGAGCTCAAGCTGGGGGAATACCATAAACCTTACCGCTGAACCACAGGATATGTATGGAAAGGTGATGAGTATGCAGGATGAGGACATTGTGACCTACCTTCAGGTATGCACCCGCGTAGCCGTGACGGATGTGCAGATGATACAGGAAGCTCTTGCTACGGGCGCCAATCCCCGCGACGCCAAGATGCGACTGGCGCGTGAGATCGTGACGCTCTATCATAGCGCGGACGCCGCGCGAGTCGCAGAAGAAACTTTTATTGCAACCTTTCAGAAAGGTGTGGTACCTGAGGGAGTCGATGAGGTTGTGCGAGAGGATGGAGAGACCTACGCGGATGCGCTTGTGCGCAACGGCGTCGTTGCCTCAAAAGGAGCATTATCTCGATTGCTCAGCGCCGGGGGTGTGCGTGAGGCACATACTGGAGAGAAGCAGGACACCGTGCCAGAGACACCGGGAGTAACACTAAAGATCGGCAAACGCCGGTTTGTGAAATTGGGGTAACGCGACGTTAGAAATCATCTCGATCGTCGTGCAGTTCAAAGTCAACACTACCGTCGTCTGTTACATCCTCGTCGAGCAACGCGTCATCAAGCAGGTCATCCCCCAATACATCATCGTCTAGATCATCGGGTAGCGGGTCGTGTGGCACATACATACGTAACACAATTATATTTTATATGCGTCTGTTTTATCAAAGCTTTTGTGTTTCTGCAAATCGAAAGAAGCCACTACCCTGTGGATAGTATCCGAATGGAGGCAAGTGCGGTAAGCCCAACCGCAATAGCGTCATACTCGTCATCAATGAGGCCGTTTGGCACTGTAGGGAGGAGACGTTTTACCATATCCATCACCTGTCGCTTATCACTTTTTCCATAGCCAGTGACTGCGATTTTAATTTGTTGTGGTGAGTACTCGCAGACAATACAGCCGTATTTTCTCGCGAGATAGAGAAGTGTTCCGCGTGTCTCCGCAACCGCCATGGCCGTTTTCTGGTTGGTATTAAAGAATAATGTTTCAAGTGCAATGTATTGGGGGGTGTACTGGTCTATGAGGGTACTAAACTGCTCGCCGATCTCCAAGAGGCGGTCTGGCAGGGTAAGTGTTTTTTCAGTGATGATGCACGTTGAATATACCAGCGTTTCTTTTCCGAGTGCACGGTCAACTACGGCAATACCGAGTCGGTTGTATCCGGGATCACAGGCAAGTACGCGCATATGGGTAGAGTATAGTACACCTGTCCCTAAAGAGCCCGGTCTGATGAGGTAGGAGTGAGAGAGCATCGCGCAACGTATCACAACACCACCACCAAGAACGTAGAAGAGCTATTTGTGTGTGTTCGCAGGAAGATCGTGTTCGGCGCACTCCTACCTCATCAGACCGACAACTCCATTTCCTCCGGTTCATCCGCGGCGGTGTAGATATCTTGGATATCTTCATGCTCTTCAAGTGCTTCGACGAGTGTCGCGAGTTTCTCCCCATCCTCTTCCGAGAGGGTTATCGGAGTGGTTGGGACGTATGTGGTGCCTTGTTTTTCAAATGCCCACGATGCAGAACCAGGAGTGCCGAGCGCGTATCCTAATTTGGAAAAGAGGTGTTTAATTTCCGCACTTGAACGATTGTTGTTGTCGGTAAGAGCCGTGATCAGGATTGCGGTACCACCGGGGCCATAGGCTTCATATAGTACTTCATGCATCGAGCCAGCATCCCCACCTTTTCCTTTGGCGACTGCACGATCAATATTTTCTTTCGGCATTGAGTCTTTTTTTGCCCGCTCGATTGCGGCAAGTAGTCCCGCTGACCCGAGATCACCCCCTGCCTTTTGCGATTCAACTGTGATGAGGCGTGCGTGTTTACTAAAGAGCGTGCTCTTTTTTGAATCACTGACCCCTTTCTTATGTTTTATTTTTGACCATTTATTATGTCCGGACATATTCGTGTGTGGATTAGTGTACTCATGAGTGTAGTGCAAAAGAAAGAGGTCCGCAACCAATACGTGAATCTCGCGAGAGAGTGCCATCACCAGCACAATGATGCGTACGTACGGCACATTTCTTTGTGATCACATTTTTATGTAGTCAAACTGTTTTAGTGCCCGCCTGCCTTATGTCCATGCTGGGTAAGTCAGGAAGACACAGACTCACCTGTGTTGAAATTATTGTTGCATACCTGCAACAAGAGCCGTTGCGGTGTCTCTCGGCACTCCTTCTGACTGGACGAGCTCCTCTACACTCCAAGTCCCACCACCCCACGTCAGCAGATTCCATTGCTGCTGATCAGTGTTATATTTGAGAAGTGCCTGGCCCCCAATATCACTGTCCCCCCATGACTGAAGTGCGTAGTCTTCTGAAATCACCGTGGCATATAGCTTTGTTTGATCTCCGGGCATAATATGACTCTGCATTGAAGTCTGTACTGCTGCCGTGGATCGAGGGTCAACTTCAGAGGACATAGGAACTGCTGCCGAAAGCCCACCGGTGTTAGTGGAACGTAACGTGCCGGAATGTAAAAGTATAACGATACTGATACTGCAGAGTACACAAACGCTAATGATGAGATATTTCATATTTTTTTCACTTGATAAATCCGGCTCGGAACTCCTCTCGAAAACGCCGCATTTGTTTGGACGTTTGTGAACGAAGCCCGTGACGAAGAATTTGATATGACCGTGGTACATCCAGTATTTTGACAGACACCAACGTGCTTACTGTCTCCTTGGACGATAATATCCCCCGGTTGTGCAGTTGACTGACCCACAAGCGTTCCTCGTCCACCCTGAAGGACACGTTCCATCCCCACAACAGAATTACCATCGATAGTTGCAATACCCGCGTTAGTTAGAATATTATTCACGGCCCAGACACACGCCTTGTTTCCACGCTCAGGGCCAGCTGCTGTGCTGGTCTTATAATAGGCAGCTGCAGCTGCAGCTGCAGCTGCCTATTATAAGACCA
>CAZTKT010000011.1:0-21443 GCA_964614265.1 uncultured Candidatus Saccharibacteria bacterium
ATGTTAGTGCGATTAATCATACAAGGTTAGTGTGCAAATTTTGGGGTCCGGGTCATCTGGAACATTTGTACCGTATCACTCCATTCCTCGTGCCGTTCTTTTTTGTATGGAGCGAACCACAATACGGACATGTTCTTCCATTTTTTTATGCATGATTGTATCTTTTATTAAATGTGTCTTTAGATAGAGCCGTACTATATCAAACTGAGCCTCCCGAAAAGGCGTTTAGGTCAGAATTTACCCCAGCCGGAATCGCTGAAGCGATCAGGAATGCGTGCCGCCAGTTAGACGTCGCAATGGCACAGGATTCTTTGTGGCTAGATTCTACCGTTCTTGCTACGCGATCGATGATCCAGGCAGATGCGCACATAAAAGAGCTTGAGCGGCTGCTTTTTTAGCCGACATAATCCCCGGGACATGAAAATGTCTTGGGGATTCTTTTGTATAAGGAAAAACTCTAGGTCTACCACACTCCAGCTTCCATTGGAATAAGTCTGAAACTTCAGCTCCCAACACCTCCACCTAGACTTTCCAACAGATCGGCGGCACCCATAGGGTATGGACGATATAGAGGCCGTCATTGATGCCAGCAAGCATTTCAAATACCACGAGCCGAGTGGCACGACGCCATTCAACAGAATGTCATCTCTACCAGAGTCGAAGAAACATCTGAAGTATGCGATCAAGGAGCGGATACAACTTCTCGCAACTGCCTACATATCTCTGGCAACATTCATCGACGATGATCTGGTTGAGTTTCTGGAGGAACATCGGGGGAGTATAGAGAAAGAAGACAAAGAAAAGACGAAAGATATCTATGAAAACGTGATGCAAGATATGACAAAGCTGACGAATGAGATCAAAGCGTTTGATCCGATGGGGGGTGGGTAGATGATGCAACATCTGTGATTTGAACCTGAAACATGTGCCTCATATAAAGACAAGACCGATATGTTTGCCTCGGTGTGTCCAACCTTGCTCGCCCTACTCAGCAAGTTTCGAACTTTTGACTGGGCGGAGGAGTATAAATATCCGACAGTCATTCTCTCCCAAATGAAGCAGTTGCTGGCCGAACATCAGGAGGGATAACCCCGATTCGCCAGCTGTTTGCCCTTGTGGCGAGCTTTATACCGCAGACCCGAGCTTGTCACCAATTACCACCACTACCCACCGGTTTGACCAAAATTTCGCCCCTAAAACGATTTGCTTAACTTTTCAATAATTAAGCAAATGCACCGAGTCATAATTGCTTAAGATTAATGATGATGCTCAAAATGCTCCAGAGCTTCTTTTTCCTTTTCCACTAAAGCTTTGTCAACCTGCTTTTTAGTTTTCCTCGTTAAAAGCCAGACTGCCACCATCGTGGTTATAGGCACCGCAAGCACAAGACCGATGCTTCCGATCATGGTACGCACAATCTCAGTTGAAAATATCTCACGATTCATGGTGACCCAAATGCTTTCAGTGGATGATTGAGAAAACAACAAAAGAAGCGGAAGTGACGCTCCAACATAAGCAATAGCGAGAGTGTTAACCAAAGCCCCGATATGCTCGCGGCCAATTCTGATGGCTCGCTGATAGATCGTCTTCTTCGGTACATGAGGCGCAATACGAAGGAGTTCCTCGACGGATATCGCTTGTCCGATTGCCACATCATACAGAACTCCGAGAAGTCCGATCATAATTCCGCCGAGCAAAAGTCCGATGACATCTATATCACCGCGAGCATTCAGATTGAGATATACGACTTCTTCCGAGCCGAAACCGCTAAGCCTCGTAAAATACACCGACCAATACGCGAGAAGGCCAGTAAAGGAAACAGTAGCAACCATACCTAACACAGCAGATGATGTCGTCTTATTGAACCCATGGGTTATATACGAACCAACAATAATGATGAGAGACGAAACACCAATCGTGACAAGAAGCGGAGAATAGCCATGAAGTATGCCCGGCAAAAGCACGTACATTATGAGCAAGAAACTACCAGCCAAGCTTACAATCCCTCGCACGCCTTGTATGCCTCCAAAAACAAATACCGCGACCGCAAACAATCCGACAAGGAAAAAAACTTGGGGCAATCTATAGGGCTCATCCACCGAATGGTAATCCGTGCCATCAAGAGAATTTGATGTGTGTCTTAAATAAAACACCTCATCTACTTTCAAATTCAAATAATCGTTGTCGACGGTTAATTCTTTATCTTTTTCACTGCCCTCAAGAATTTTTACTCGTATCGTTTGATTGCTGTGCTGTATGTCGGTGCCTGGGACAGGTTTTACTTCCTGTTTAAGAATCTCAAGCACCTGCGCTTTTACCAGTTCACTTTTGTCAGGTACCAACTCAGCTTGCCCATGGGCGATCCCAGAAAAAGAGAGTACGGATGTAATCAATAGCAAACTGATAAATAAGTATTTTTTCATTCTCATCATTTAACTTTTGGCGCAAGATTCGCACACTCCAAAAAACTCGAGTGAGTGCTGATTTATCGCCTTGAATTTGGACGATTTGCCGAGCACATTTTTTGACAGACTTTTAATATCGCAATTATCAAAACTTTCTACAGTGCCACAGTCCGTGCAGACAATGTGATGGTGATGGTCGGCAAGTTCGTAGTAGGCCGATCCCTTTCGGAGGTCCACCTTCTTAATAATTTCCGCCCGTTCGAGCGAGGCAAGAGTTCTGTAAATGGTAACTTGATTAATATTTTTGCTCTTTAATTTGCCATATATAAATTCAGCATTGATTGGCTTACAGTCAGAAGAAAAGACCCCAAGAATGAGTTTCCTTGCTGGCGTATTCTTCAATCCGGCCTTTTTAAGCGCCTGTGGCAACTCATGTGACATGTATCTAGAATACTCTAAATGTTAATAACTTGCAATTGGAAAAAATACGGTATATAGTTCTAAATGTAAATGATTAACACTTATAAAATACGTCGAAAGCACTTTAATGGAGAATATTAATTTGTATGAATAAAAAATACATTCTGGGTTTGGTCTTGGGAGTGGTTGTCATCGGTTTAGTAACTTTAGTCATTAAAAATAATGATGGGGTTTCCACCACTTCTACCGAGAGACCGCAAGTCGTGACTAGCTTCTATCCTCTCTACTTCTTCGCCTCAAAGATTGCGGGTGATAAAGCCGATGTATTCAACGTCACACCGTCCGGAGCAGAGCCTCATGATTACGAACCGACGTCCCAGGATATAGCCAGAATCGAGAAGGGCGATGTGCTCATCCTCAACGGGGAAGGACTTGAAGCATGGGCGGATAATATCAAAGCAAATATTGATCCCAATGAGACTTCGATCGTGATTGCTGGAGAGGGTTTGGCAACTCAAGAAGTGGTCGAGGATGGAGAGAAAATAACAGACCCTCACGTTTGGCTCTCGCCAGCATTGGCAGAACAGATGGTCGATAAAATTAGATCGGGATTTGCGAAAGCCGACCCTGATAATGCTTCGTACTATCAGGCCAATGCTGATGCACTCAAATTGAAATTAGCCACTCTCGATGCCGAATACAAACAAGGACTCTCAACCTGTGCAAGTAAAAATATCATCACGTCCCACGCCGCATTCGGTTATCTTGCTTCGACCTATGGTTTAAATCAGGTCCCGATTGCTGGCCTTTCTCCGGATGCGGAACCGTCACCTCAAGAATTGGCGCAAGTAGCTAAGTTTGCGAGAGACAACAACGTCAAATACATTTTCTTTGAAAGTCTGGTAAGTCCAAAGCTTTCTCAAACTATTGCGACTGAAGTCGGCGCACAAACATTGGTCTTGAGTCCTCTTGAGGGATTAACCGATGATGAAATTACATCCGGAAAAGATTATTTTAGCGAGATGAGAAATAACCTAACTAACTTAAAGACCGCACTCTCATGCACACCGTAGATCATGCAGAAAACGTCATTGAGGTTCAGAACATCTCGTTTGCCTACAATGGCCACGAAGTTCTCAAAGACATCAATCTCTCGATCCACCGAGGAGACTATCTTGGGCTTGTGGGAGGCAACGGTGCCGGCAAAACGACACTTCTAAAGATAATACTCGGTATCCTCAAACCCGATGTGGGAACTATAAAACTATTCGGTCAAGACATTTCCGGTTTCAAGGACTGGCAAAAGATTGGATATGTGCCGCAGAAAGCGACCAGCTTTGATGTTAATTTTCCGGCAACCGCAGAAGAGGTCGTGCTCATGGGGCGATTCGGCCGGCGAGGATTGTTCCGTCAGATGACCGATACAGATAGGAAGAAGGTACACGAAGCACTCAATCATGTGGATATGTGGGATCACCGGCATCGTCTCGTCGGGGATCTCTCCGGCGGCCAGCAACAGCGAATATTCATCGCCCGGGCACTTGCTGGAGACCCTGAGGTCATTTTCCTCGATGAACCAACAGTCGGGGTCGAGAAAGATATAAAAGATGAATTCTATAAGTTACTCCGGAAACTCAACGAGGAACTGCGTCTTACAGTGGTTCTCGTCACCCACGACATTGAAAGCATGGCTCACGAAGCGATGCATATTGCCTGTATTGACCGCACGCTTGTTTTTCACAATTCGGTCGACAAATTCTTTAAGGAATCGCATAACGTAATTCATCCCCACTCATAACATGTTGGAAATTTTTCAATACAGCTTTGTAATACGAGGACTTGAGGCAGGCATCATAGTAGCCCTCATTGCACCACTCATCGGAATCTTTCTTGTTCTGCGAAGATATTCTCTGATTGCTGACACACTTGCTCATGTATCATTGGCCGGAATCGCTCTTGGGCTTTTGTTTGGCATCAATCCTATTTTTACTGCACTGGGAGTGACCGTAGTGTCTTCTCTAGGTATAGAGCGTTTACGAACCACAAAACGTATCTACGGCGAATCGGCTCTGGCTCTTTTTCTCTCTGGAAGCCTCGCCTTGGCTACCGTCCTGCTGAGTCTTGGAAAAGGATTTAACTCAAGTCTTTTCAATTATCTTTTTGGAAGCATTGTAACGGTGACTCAAACCGATGTGTACACGATTGCTGTTCTTGCAGTCATCGTCATTGTAATACTTATCGCTTTTTACAAGGAACTTGTATACATAGCGTTCGATGAGGAATCCGCCAAGGTTGCCGGCATTCCGGTACGACTTATAAATGCCGTGCTCGTTGTTCTTGCCGCACTGACTATCTCACTAGCCATTCCGATTGTTGGCGTTTTATTGATCGCCGCCCTAATCGTCATTCCTGTGGTAACGGCGTTGCAATTTAGAAAAAGTTTTGCGAGGACAATATTATACGCAGAGGGTATCTCGCTTTTCTCAGTGATTGCCGGAATATTCGCTTCTTTTTATTTCAGCCTTTCCACTGGTGGAACGATAGTGCTTATCATGCTCGCAATCTTTATTACAGTTATGGCTCTTAAGAATATAAATATCCGACCGTGATCCTCTCCCAAATGAAGCAGTTGCTGGCCGAACATCAGGAGGGGTAACCCCGATTTGCCAGCTGTTTGCCCTTGTGGCGAGCTTTGTCCCACGAACCCACGCTTGTCACCAATTACTACCACTACCCACCAGTTTGACCAAAATTTCGCCCCTAAAACGATTTGCTTAATTTCCGAAATGTTAAGCAAATATGACTCGCTTGATTGCAGTCTCAAGTCTTTCCGGCTCATCCGTTCCGATCCGATAGATTTTTCCGTTCTTCATTCGGATTTCAACCGCATCAAAGCCGGAGACATTATAAATCCACATTTTCGGCCAGAACCACAATCTGATGCCCCAGCCGTAATACCAATGGTTTTTTACCTGCGTTGCGGAAGCAATCTCACTCATCAGGAATTTTTTGCGAAAAATGCCGTAACCAAACTTGATTACCACGCGCTCTGCGTCAACGCTCACGGTAAGCGAGCCGAAGGATGCAAGGATGAATAAGATCAGTGCCATGATAGCGGTAATGGCAAAATTTGTACCGGAGTCGACTGAGGGAGGTTCAGCTCTGGCCGTAATTTGAATCCATGCGAAAAACACGAGTACGGCCAGCGTAACAACCAGCATCAGGTAACCAATTTGTGTATGTTTGTAGGGGCTCATAATATTTTAGTTATTTTTTTAGTTACGGCATCCTGATAAAGCCGATAGGCTGGCCTTTTCTCTTTCTCGTAAATGTAGAAAGAACCGACAACTTTTTTACAAGACTTGCAAATTAATTGTTTTGCCTTAGGCACGCTTTTTGTAATAATCCGATCAACGTAAACACGTTTAAGCGGTCCAGGGCCATCCTTTTGATATAGAAACAATAAATTTCCACAGCTTTCGCAACTTACTTTGAGCAAGCGCGAATGGCCTCCTCGTGCCTTGCGATATTTATCAGTTTTCAATTTAAATTGCTTGGTCATGTTTTTTAATTTAATGTCCAGATGGCGTAGTTAAGATACCCGGCAAAACTTACCCAAAGAATATAAGGCACAAGAAGCCATGCGGCCGGACGGGAGATTTTATAAAACGCAATGATCGTGGCGAGAATGGCGAGCCAGAGGAATACAATCTCAATCAGCGCACCGCCAGGGCTATGCAGACCGAAAAAGATAATCGACCATAGCGTGTTCAAGACCAGCTGGCCGATAAATATGCCAAGGGCAATTTTTACATCTCTGCGATCCAATCCCTTTTTCCAGACAAGGAACGCGGCGATACCCATAAGCGCAAACAGTGTCGTCCAGACCGGTCCAAATACCCACGCTGGAGGATTGAGAGCGGGCTTCACGATCCCTGTGTACCAACCGGTAATTGATGGCGTGGTAAACACCGATCCAATGATTCCGGCAAGCTCGGAAACGACGATGGCGATGATAAGTTTAAGTGTGTTGTTGATTTTCATAGTTTAGTTTTATTGTGGTGCTCTAGTAATTTTTCCGCTGGAGAGATACCGCCAAGGACTTTGTGTGGAAAATAATTCCAAGCATCGGTTACTAGCTCAAGAACATTGCTCAACTCCGATGCATTTCCACCACGATCAAACATTGCTACGACTTTCATCATGTCGTCGTTATCTTCCTCGTGGAAAATAACGTCCCGAACATGATCCAAAGTAAAATCACTCTCGGTCTCCTTAAGCATCTCCACGAGCTCCTGCTCAATCTCTTTCCGCCGTTCAAGAATTTGTTGTTTTGATTCGATTTCCATAAATTATTTCTCAAATTGCTTGCGAGAATTCCAATAAGCACAATGATCACATCCCTCGCCGGATTGCGGTATTGCACCATCCAAACATTTCTTTATTTCAAACAAGGTTTTTTCTACCCACGAATCGTCTCCTTTGTGTTCAATCAAATTCACATCAAAATCAATTCGCTTATCAAAAGCTTGCCGGTCCATTTTTCCAGTGCAGTAGACAAAATATCCAATATCAGAAACCTTTAGCCCATTCTGTCGCAGTAGCCACTGGTAGACTTCCATTTGTCGCTTATATCCATCCTGCCATTCCTTATCCAAAACCTTGACCGCTTCGTCCTTTGCAGTCGCTTTGTAGTCGACAACAATGTATTCATCTTTTCCATTGATCCATAAATCATCAATCGCACCGGTTACCAAAAATCCCGTTGGTTCATGTAGATGTCTAATACCACCAAAGTTTCTCCTCCATTCATCAAGTTCGGCGTGGGACATCGGTCGCGCATCTATGCCGTATTCTTTTTGAAGTGGGTGTTGCTCATTTTTTACACGATATGAGTCAAATTCTTGTTTAAGCAGATAATCCACCGCACTATTTATAGAAAAAGGAAATCCAGGTACTCGTTTTACGCCGAGCTTATTATCCATATAAAAACATCGTGGACACTCCAAAAACAAGTCGATCTTAGACCGGCTCAACTTCCAGTTCTTCCCTTCATAATTCCATGAGGCGTCTCTGTTAGGGTTATAGTATTCAGACATAAATTAACACTTATTTATATAATCTTGGCCAATAAGTTCTAAAATTTTCGGGTTGTTATCTTCTAATGAAATCAAAGTTAGCTTCTCTTTTGCTCTCGTTATGGCTACCAAAAATTCGCATATCTTATGATCAGTGAAATTTTTTGTCTCTTTATCTAAAATATTTTTATCATCTATGCCGATGAAATAAACAAAGTCCGCCGAGAGCCCTTTTGAACTCATGACTGTTGTCATTTCGACCTCTATCGCGTTTTTTGAAACAGAGTCAAAGCCATCTATCATTTTTGATAAGATGTTCTTTAGAGTAAAAAGCTCGCTAAATCTTTTCAACTCCTTAGGCGTTAACTTTTCTTTACCCTTCTTTACTTTCTTAAAGATTTCGATGTCGTTCTCAATGCTCTTTTTTGTGTTATCGTCTAAACAATTCCAAATTTTTTTATTCTCTTGCTTACTTTTAACTATTAAGGTTTTAAGCTTGCTCTTATTTAAATACAAAAACAAAACACTTCTAAGTGCCAGATTGTCAGTTTTCCTCTCCGTTAAGGTTTTGAAAGTATTAATTATTTTTTTATGTTTTACTTTATTACACTGTTCGTCTGCAAATAATTCAAACTCTACAACATTGAATCCTTTTCCAATTAACCCAGTATAAATAGTTTGTTTAAAGTAGCCGGGTGCCAAAATGAGAATTCTCTTTTTGCCTTCTCCTTCAATATCTTTTTTAATTCTTTTTTCTAGTTCATAAATTAATTTATTGCCTTGCACCGAAGGGATAAAATCAATTTTGTCGTATTTTTTACTTACCTCATTTTTATTATCTTTTCTATCCTTTGGATACAGAAACTTTTTATCTTCCAATCGATCAGCTAAAAATCCCTTGTTCTTGGCGTTCGTAATTAAACTATTTGTAGCATCGACAATAACTTCGGTGCATCTATAACAATGGTCGAGGGAAAATTCCTCGGTGCTTTGATCCCTGTACAGTTCTCTTATTTGCTTTGGTTTTGCGCTTCTAAAACCACCATACAGAGATTGGTCGTCATCGCCAACAACAACGACTTTAGCTTTTTTGTTTAATAATTTTATTAATTCAAACTCAGCTTTGTTGAAATCCTGAAACTCGTCTATTAGTATCAGATCATATTTTGTTGGAATGTTGTTTTCAGATTTATCAAAAAAACGATTGACAGCATATATAATCGAGTTAAATGAATACAACTCTTTTTCGTGTTTGTAAAAAGTTTTCCTTTCTTTATAAAATTTTTCCTCATCTTCAGTCAAAGCATCCTCGTAGAATTTTTTCTCATATTCAATATCACTACTAAATATAAACGAAAAATCTTCGCTGATTATCAAGTCCAGGTCTTCATTTAAATCAACATCACCCAATTTCTGTTTAGCGAATGCATGTAAAGTTAGAACCTCTACATTATTGAAATCTTTAAAATCCGCAGATAAATCATTGATTAATTTGTTAATGAAAGACAAAATTAGTACTTTTTTACCTTTGTATTCATCCGAATCGATGATGGTTTTAAAAGCTGTGCTTTTACCTGTTCCAGGACCAGCAACACCCACAAATAAACTTTTGTCTGACTCTTTAATTTTCTTTAAAATTTCGCTCATATTTCATATTCATTTTTTGATTATCAATTCTGACTTACGATCCTTGCATTAAAGAAATAAGACTATTCAATTCCGGCACATTAGTACGTTGTGCATCGAGTGTTGCTTTTGGAAAAAACTTATCATACTCACCAAGCTCAGTCCGTTTTTTCTTATTCAAATAATTGGATTCAAACTCGCTTTTGCACCACGCTGAAGTCTTGCCGGAAAAAGATTGCCCGGGTCTTAAAATTGCGAGCAGTATTGCCTCTAAGCAAGGGGAATTTTCGAGCAGTTCAATTCCTTGCTGTCTTGCTTCCGTTCGCGCCTGATTCATTTCCTGCTCGCTTTTGTCATTATCCAAAATCACGATTTTCCGATCAAACGCACCCGGCTCATTTACGGCATTAGTGATTATATTTGTTGCTGTGCCACCTTTGCCATTACGGATTGTTACAGCAACTCCGCTATCTCGGGAGTATAATCCGCGTAAATGCTTTAGGAACATCTCCTCGCCAAGTCCTTCGCCATACATCAGCAAAGTCCGGCTTGCACTGCGACGCTTTTTCTTGTAAGGATTTGTCCGCGACATGATTTTTTTATGTTAAATCTTCGGAACAGCTCCATACGCTCCGGCGATATATTTTGAGTAATAGTTATCATCAGAACGCACATTGGATACTTCATCCAAGCGCCATGCTTCACTTATACCGTTCTCGTTCTTTTCGACCAATACAATTTGGTATTTATCAAGTTTGCTCAAAAGCATATGACTGTGAGTGCTTAGAAGAAGCTGTGCATTTTTTGGATTTGTTTCCGGCTGTATGAACAAGTCAAAAAGCGCCATAACCATTTCAGGGTGTAGGTTTACATCAAATTCATCGACAATAGCAATACTTCCTTTCTCAAGGGCGGCGAGAATACTCTTCAAAAGTACAAACAATTGCTTTGTTCCAGATGACTCGTATTGAACGGGTAAATACTGCGTCTGACCATTGAACATGTGGGACGCTCGGACATTAAGAGAAAAACCGTTTTCCTTTTTTTCTTTTTTTATCTCAAATCCGCTTAGTCCCAGATCAAATCGGCAAAGCAATTTTTCCGCTTCCTGTTTAAGGGCACTATTTTCACTAAAGAAATCAAATGCCTCGCCGAGTTGTGCGATTGAATTTGGTAGCAAATGGTCTCCGATCCAACCAGCCTCAATGACATTTGTTTCTATTTGTCCCCAATATGTTGCTATCGTTTGACTTTCCGCATGATTAAGTCGAGCGGCAGTACCAATAACGCTCGCATTAGAACGCAAAAGATTTTCAAACCCTTTTGGCAAATCAAAATTATCTCCCTCAAAATCATATCGATTTTCTTTCACATTCCAGTTTCGAGAAAAAATCTTCTTGGTAGATTTTTTCTCCTTTGCAAAACTAGTGAGCTTTAGCTCTTCGCTTAGAATCTTTTCTTTGGTGATAGTAAAAGCATAGGTATACACTTTTCCATTGACCTCAAAAACCACCGATAAGTCTGTCGGCTTATTCTTTTCGTCCCCAAACGCAAACGGCTGAACGACAATAGGATTCTCTGGCTTCATATTGAACGAATCAATAATCAACCATTTCAAAAACGGCAAAACTTTTAGCAAATTTGTTTTACCGGATGCGTTAGGTCCTATAACTGTTTCGACCTTTGAGAGTCGTACACCTGACTTGGCTACAAAATAGCCATTATTCTCTGGGGCATTACCATTTACCTCGAAAACAAGCGATGTTTCCTCACCAAAGGAATAGAAGTTTTTACATGAAATTGAATGAATCATATTTTTATATGTTTTACCTTTATTACCTCGACCTACTGTATCCTATCAGATAACAGATAGAATTGCAAGCTTTTCCACAATAATTTGTATAAAGTAGAGAAATATAGGTATTTTCAAGCTATTTTGCCTCCTCGGACTAGCCTGGTTCTTAAGTTATACACACCCCTATAAGATTCAGCTTTCTAATGCCCGGATTATTTCTTTGGTAACATGCCACATAACGACGGGTGCGACAGCATTTCCCAAGGCTTTATAATTCGTCGTTCGTGATCCGGGAAGCACAAAAGAATCCGGAAAAGATTGTATGCGAGCTACCTCAAGGGGCGTGAACATTCTATACCTGCCATTTACCTGCAAAACCGGGTCGGTGCTGTTTAAGCTTACTTTTGCAAGATGTGCTCCGACTGTATTGCTTGGTTCATCTAATTTTTGCACCCGTCCCTTATTCATGGTCTTTGAATGTTTGGTCGCTGACATGCCATTAACAGCTTTTGCGCTGAAATAAAATTTTTCCTCGACTTCGTGGTTGGGTAAAACAATCATAGAAAGTGGTACCGGATTACCTTCGGTTACGGGCTTTGGAAAATCGAAGCGATCATGTGCTTTCTTATTTTTGAACCCTACAATAAACACACGTTCGCGTTTTTGCGGAACGCCGTAATGTGAAGCATTCAGGACCTTATATTTGATATGATAGCCGGCTCGCTCGAATTCTTTTATGATTAGCGGAAAAGCTTCTCCTTTGTTAGCCGACAGTAACCCTTTCACATTCTCAGCTACGAACACGGATGGTTTTTTGTCTTTAAGAATCCTGCACATTTCAAAAAATAATTTGCCTTTATCATCTTTGTATCCAAGGCGTCGTGGATTCTGCGCCACTACAGAAAAAGATTGGCAAGGAAACCCTCCGGTCAAGATATCGTGATCGGGAACATCTTTTGATTTCAATTCTTTTATATCTCTCACATCAATTCTTAATGGAAAATTCGCGTTATAAACATCGCAGATCGATTTGTCGAAATCAGTAGCATAAACTGTTTCCACGGGATGTTTTTTGAACCTTTTACCCAAGTACAAAAAGCCCCCCTCCGCCCCGAGGTCCATCCCTCCGCATCCGCTGAATAAGGAAGCTATTTTGTATGTCTTAGTAGAGGTTTTCATACGAGTAGTTTTTCCCAATATCCTGATTTATCAGAATAGCGAATATCGGCTCCATCACGAGGAACCATGTCCAGCGTGTCGGATTTATACTGACCGACAGGATCTTGGATCAGGAACAAATTAACGTCTTTAGATGAAATCATCAGCCTATAAACGAAATAAGTTTTTTTCAAACTATTTGCCGCGCTCCATTCGCTCGGAGTCATATGAAAGTTACGGGTTGCAAGCTTGCCACGACTGATACTTGTCTTGACTTCAATGTACCTACGGATATCACCGGCACCTTCGTAAGATGAAATATCATATCCGACAGCAAATGTTTCCGGAATTTTCTTTATAAGATGCAGTAAATCTTCACGATTAAGCGTAACCATCCTGGTTTTCTCGTGCTGGATCACGATTGCTTCGCCGACATCTCCGACTTCTTTGGTTTTTATTTCTTCACCCTCCCTGATCATCTGCACTTTCATCAGGACCTCTTTTATAAACATACTCACTTCCTTATCTTCGGTAGTCTCGCTGGCCTCTTCTATGATCGAGAGAACGTTCGCTTCAAAAATACTTGAATCAAGTTTGTTGTTCACATAATGGAACCAGTCATACTGGGTAGACACTACGTCGACAAGCGATAGATCATTCTTTGCGTACAAGGGCTGGTAAGGAGCGAAGTAAGAGCCGTCGTTTATAAAAGCCTGAATCGTTTCCAGGTTCACGGTATTCAGGTAGTACTGGTAGTTCGGTCTAAGTCTTACCAGATCAGCGAGCTCCATGTAATCGAGCACATCTCCTGCATAGCGGATGACATCTCCTGCTGAATCGTATTCGATCTTATCGTTCCTATTTGCCAAGATAAGCTCTGCCGTTTCTTTTGGAGAACGGCCGTCTCTCGTAACTCTCAAATCGTTGAGAATACAATGGGTCGCTTCGGCTTTCGTTAACCCGAACTTTTCCGACTCTCCGACCAGTTTTTTTCCTTCGAGCATGACCTGCATCAAATATTTCGCTGGCTTGAAGCGTATGCCGGCTTTTATACATTCAAGCGTCTCATGAGGTTTCAAGTGTCCTCCGGGATATTGGAAGTAAAAAAGGAAATAGCGGAAAAACTCGATGAGGTCCTGCGACTCTGAAAGTAGTAAAGCCATGCGCCCCGGCTTGGATATGTCTCCGTCGTACTCAGTCAATCCGAACAAGGAAGAAATCTCGGTGCGCCAATTATTGATAGTTTTCAACTCCTTTGAGGCGTTGCCAGGATACAGTTTAATGGTAGTGTTCAGCTTTTGCTTGAAAGCTTCGTGTTCCTCCGGTTTAAGCTTGGCGATTTCAGTCGCCATATAGAAAAGCACGTTTTCCACATCGTTCTTAAACCTAGGCCTGATATGATGAAGCCTGAAAAAATATTCCTGTGGTGTTTGGTAAATTTTCTTCATATATTTTTATTTAAAACCTTTGCCAATGCTTTCGCTATCTGTTCAGCCATAATCGGCGGCACTGCATTGCCGACCTGTTTATACTGGCTGGTCTTCGAACCCATAAATATGAAATCATCCGGAAAGGACTGTAATCTAGCAGACTCTCTGACGGTGGGTATCCTGTTGTATTTATAATGGAAATGATGTCGATGGCCGGTATCGATGGTAAGGCTTGGTTTATCACTATTGTAACGTGTCCAAGCAATATTCACTCGACGTGTATTCCTAAGGTGGGCCGGCAGGTCCTTGTAGTTGCCGCCATCAGACACAAGCGCGATCGTCTCGACAGTCTTCTTGTCGTGATTGGTTATCTCGTGATTAAAAATTTTATTGGTTTTACTCCTCATTTTTGCTTGGTATTTAGACGAGGGCTTTCGTTTGTTTTCGGCTCCGTCTTTTACCGAGCCTTCCGGTAGGTCGGAAAGAGCCTGTCCTGCAGTTATTTTAGATTTAGGATCGGAAAAAAGAGGTTCCGGAAATACAAAGCCGTTGCGACCAAGGGTACCCACGAACACAACGCGCCTGCGGTTCTGCGGCACGCCGTAATCGGAAGCTAGCATGATTTTGTATTTGACTTCATAGCCGAGAGAAGTGAAATCTTTTAAAATTTTATCCTTGATTTTGCCGCCAGCCATCGCTACAAGATTCGGGACATTCTCAAGAATGAAAGCTTTCGGCTTCAATTGCTTAACTGTTTTAACAAAGCCTGTGTAAAGACCATTGCGAGGATCTTCAGGATTTCTTTTTCCGGATATTGAAAATCCTTGGCAAGGCGGACCGCCAATCACCACATCAATTTTGCTGGTAATTATTCCTAAATCTTTTGGATCAAAATCTCCCAAATCCATCAGGATACTTTTTGATCCGGGATGGTTTTTCTCGAAAGTGACCAGTGAATCTTTCCAATTGTCTACTCCGGCAACAACATCAAAACCTGCTTTTTTAAAGCCGAATGATAGTCCGCCACAACCGGAGAACAGGTCTAAAACTTTTAATTTATTTTTCATATGCATGCAAAGTCACTTCTTTAAACCCATCTTGGGTGATGATCACATGTCCCTTCAAGCGAAAACCTAATATGTTCGCCGCTTCCACTAACTGCCAAGTAATTTTCTTGTCTTCGGCTGAAGGTTCCAAACTGCCGGACGGATGATTATGCGCGATCATTATAGATGAAGCAGAGAGCGAAAGCGCCGGCTCGAAAATCTCGCGCGGATGGATAATGCTGGAGTCGAGAGTGCCGATAGAAACAATGCGCCTCTCGATGATTTTGTCTTTCGTATCCAGATAAAAGACGGCCAGGTGTTCTTTTTTCGACTCATAAAAATCTGCACAAAGTTTCCACACATCTTCAGCAGATTTGATTATGATGCCGTTTTTCTCATTGAGCCGCTTGCTTAGTTCTATAAGAGCTAACATCTGGGAGATTTTAGCTTTTCCAAGACCGTTGATTTTACTGAAATCACTTCTTGAAATGTTAGTAGAGCCTATTTTCTCTACTTGGCGCAGAATCTCTCCGCTCAGAGTCAAAACATTTTTTCCTTTAATGCCTGAACCGAGAAGGATCGCCAAAAGCTCTGAATCAGAGAGCCGGCTCGGCCCGTACTTTTCGAGTTTTTCTCTTGGTCTATCTGTTTTTGGCAAATCCTTGATCTTCATAAATGTTTATTTTTTCTTCTTTTTCTTTACATTACTGGTCTCGTCCAAAAAGGCGTTGAGATCAGATTGCTTTATCCGCCAGACTCCGAGTTTGGATGCCTTAAGCCGACCAGCCTCAATGTAACGAGTCACGGTCCGAGTATGCACTCTTAAAATTTTGGCGACTTCCTCAATTGTAAAAAGTTTTTCAATTTCGTTCATAAAAAATTAAATTAGTCGTTGGTATCATTTTACCCTTTCTGCTTTTCATTGTCAAAATCGCCGTCTTTTGTCATAATGATTAAAAGATGATTATGAAAATGAAAAAGGCCGTATTGGCCAAAAAGTATAAATTTTCAATACTCCGGTCCGTAAGTAAAACGAGCACCTATCCTTTTACTATTTCTGCTGTTGTTAGGGAGTTACGGTCCGCACTTAAAGATTTTGCCGATGTAAAAAATCCGGCTGAAATTGTAAAAGCTGGCGATCCGGCAATCGTAGCTCTGGCTCAAGCGATAAACCGCAATACGGAAAGCGTAGAAGCGATGACCCGAGCGTATCAAACGGCCATAAAAGAGGTGGCTGATTTGGAAAAGAGTATTGCCCGGATGACGGCCGAAGGCGCGGCCTATGGACTGGCCGCCAAGAAAGCCAAACAGGCAGACAAAAAGAAAGTCATATATTTCTCAAGCGACGGCGACCTATACCGAGAACCGAAAGCCAGGCATTGCTATGAAATGGGTAAAGAAAAACAAAGGCAAAAGATTGTTCGAATTCTCCTCGAGCGGAAAACATTTGTGCCGACCGATGAATTGGTAATGCTTACCGGAAGTAAAAACAGGAAAGCACTGCACAATGCCAAGCTTATGATTAACCGCAAAGCCGAGTACCGTGTTGGCATAAGTAATTTCGTAACCGGCCGGTCCGTGAGTGGTTATAAAATCAATCCGGAATACAAAATAAAACAGGTGTAGCTCTGGTGTAGTTAATAAGTCTCGAAATGAGTGGCTGAAATGGCCGCTTTTTTGTTTGCAAACTTTACCAGCACTATATTCCAAAAGCCTATGTCGACTTGCCACAATGAATATGTGTGAGAGGAAGTTAATGACAATGAAAATGCCAAAATATGGAAAACAATTACTACAAAACCGCCGACCTGGCATTGGTCGCGGTGCTTTTATTATTTATTCCTGATTCTCTTGAGGTCGTGGATCGGGGAAATCCGCACAAGGTGCTCTTTTGCTTCGGCAAGAGCCCGGACTTGGATTCTCTGGTGAAGCGATATTGGAGCCGCGAGCTTCAAGTCGAGCCTCAAGCGTTCTTCAACGAGCTCAAACAGGTCAAAGTGCGGATTTATGCCGAGGACTAAGACCTGTGAAATTAAAACCGGAAACACTGGAGAAACTCCGTGTACTTCTTAAAGAGGATTGGGGCCAGGAAGTCAGCGATCAGGAATTGCATGACATGGCTTTTAATCTCCTCGGCTACTTCGACACGCTCGTGCAGTGTTACTGCGAGGACGAAACCGCCAAAGAGCCAGCGCAATATGACAATGAACCAGAACGACAAAAAGCATAAGGTCCGAGATTATCGGGAGGCACCATTCGCTTATCAGGATAAGCCGGCTTTGCGATACATGCGCCAAGAGTGGCTCGATAAGCATGTAAGCGACGATGCATATCGCAATCTGCGTAATGTCTACTGTGCTTTGACTGAGATCGCTTCAAACAAAGCAAGTCAAACCATAGAAGCATCAAACAAGACGCTTCGGCTTTACTCTGGCTTAAAAGATTGGCGAACGATTAAGAAATGTCTGGACAAGCTCGAAGAGTGGGCTTTTGTTGCGATCACCAAAATCCGAGGCGAGGATGCCAAGTTCAAACCCCGAAGCATCACATTGCTCTCCGTTCTACATCTGACGCAGAACGGTAACCAATCTGCATGTAAAACCGGACGGCATACGAAGCAGACTGCGTCCGACGGCGATGATATAGAAGCTAAGGGTTTAAAAGAAATTAAAGAAAATTATAAAGAAGTTAACGGCCAAAACCAAATTAAGAAAATAAACGAAATGAAAGCGAGTCTCGTGGCCAAGATGTCATTCTCATCAAACAAGCATAAACGTAATTACTAAACCTATGACCAAGCACAAAAAGAAAACCGAAGTTGAAATCTCAGACGAGATACTCAAAAAGAATCTGCCAAAAGCGGCTGAAGTTTTGATCTCGCTTCTGGAAAGCAAAGACACGCTGGTGAGAGCGCAAGCGGCCGCCTATATCGTTGAACGGGTAACTGGCAGACCACTACTTATTCTACCGATTGAAGGCAGGAAAAGACTCCACTAAACTCCACTTTTATGGCCAAACTGAAACACATAACCAAATACCACGAGCGCGCACTCGAGCTGAAATATAAAGGCTATTCCTACCAAAACATCGCCGAGGATATCAATCATCGGTTTGAAAAAAGTAGAAAAGCCAAATTTACCGAGCAAACTATCAAAGACTGGTTCAGACAGTCGGGAACGTTGCAGGAAACCTACCGGCTCTACGAACAAGAAATGGATACGATTCATCAGGAAACCGTAGACATAATCCGGAAAGCCGGTGTGCGTGTTCGTGAGCAAAACTTTCGTCTGGCCAACGAGATGCTGGTAGCACTTATGGGTAGTCAAAATGACAATGTGAAGCTGGCCGCTATCAAGGAATTACTGGATCGTGTGGAGGGTCATCCAAAAGACAGAATTGAACTCAGTAAGTTAAATTTCAGCGAGATGTCGCCGAGCGAACGCTGGGACTTCATCCCTTACGAAATGCAACTAGCTCTGGCGCGCAATCAATATCCAGATGCTAAAGCTCAAATAATAAATAAATGGCTCGAAAAAGGAGAATAACCGATTGTGGGCAACTCGAGCTTAGCTTGTTCGAAAAATTAGTATAGGGTGTGACTGGTACCAAAAGTCGAATTCGAACCTAAGAAAATTAACAAAATATGACTATGATAAACAATCAAGAATTACCCAAGGCCGTAGGGTATGCTCGTGTGTCCTCCAAAGACCAAGAGGATACCGGCTATTCCTTACCGGCTCAAGAAAAACTTTTGCATGACTACGCCGAAAGAAACGGTTATGAGCTTGTAAAAGTTTTTGCCATTCAAGAATCGGCGGCCGGAAAAATCCAAAGAAAAATATTCCACGAGATGATGGAATACGTAACCAAGGCCAAGATCAATACGGTCTTCGTGGAAACTACAGACCGTTTAACCCGTAACTTTTCTGACGTGCCGGTAATCGATGAATGGATACTAGCAGATGAAAGACACACCATTCATCTGGTAAAGGAAAGCTGTACGCTACACAAGGACTCCAAATCACACGAATGGTTTATGTGGCGAGTGAAAGTAGCGACAGCCGAGTATTACATCCGACTTCTTTCTGAAAACGTAAAGAAAGGCCAAAAAGAAAAGTTATCGCAAGGATGGCTTCCAACCAAACCGCCACTTGGATATAAAACAATCGGAGAGAAGGGGCATAAAATCCACGTTCCGGATGAGGAAAAGTCACCACTTATAAAAAAGATGTTTGATCTGTATGCCTCCGGACAATACTCCACCAAGAAGCTCTGCAACGTTATGTACGAACAAGGCCTCCGGTCCCGAACCGGACACATGGTAAGTCATGCCAGAATCCATCAGCTCATCGGCGATCCGTTTTACTACGGCATGAACCGGTGGAAAAATCAGATCACCAAAGGCAATCACGAACCGCTTATAAGCAAAGAGTTATTCCAGCGGGTACAGGACAGACTGCATAGTTATGGGGCACCACGAACACGCAAGCATAATTCGCTTTTCAAAAGTGTATTCCACTGTAGCGAATGCGGAGGAACGATAACGTGGGAGATACAGAAAGGCCACTGGTATGGCCACTGCAATCATTATAAAAACTGCTCGCAAAGAGACTGGGTTAAACAGGAAAATATCGATATTCAGATAGCGGATTCCATAGTTGCCGTAACACACAAAGACGAACGAGTAGAACGCATGCTCTCATGGATTCAGGAAGCCCTAAAAGACGGCCATGCCGATGAAATAGCCTTCAGAGAGAAATCCTCGTCCGAACTCGAGCGACAATACCAGATCGCAACCCAGCGCATCGACAAGCTCTATGACGATAAGATCGATAACAGGATCAGTCGGGAGTTTTATGACAAGAAACTCGAGCAGTACAAACAGGAACAGGACAACGTGCTTGATAGCTTAAACCGACACCGTAACGTAGGACTCAAGTATTTTGAAATGGGAGTAACGATTTTGGAAGTAGCCAAGCGAGCAAGGGAGATTTATTTGAACCCTCGCCGGACAGTTGAGCAAAAAAGAATGCTATTCTCGTTTTTATTTTCGAACCCGAAGATAAATGGCAAAAATGTCGAGATTTCATACCAGAAACCCTTTCAAATGATCCTAAATACCGTAAGTGAAGCGATATCCGAGCAATCAACCGATAAAAACACTTTCGAACCGCCAAAAGAGCCCGTCAATAAAGGAAAAACACCAGCTTTCGCTGATGTTCATCCCATCTGGCTCCGCATCGTGAACAACGTTAGAACCATTTTTGAGAGACAAAATGGGTATATTTACATTCCAGACCTACGGACAGGAGTAGATTTAGTTTAACTGCCGAAGAAAAGTCTCGAATCATCTGTAGCAATTGTAAGTTTAAATTTTCCTGTAAAACTCAAACTGTATGTCCAAAATGTAGCACGGATATCTCTGAAATGAAGAATCCGAAGATTTACCACAATGTCTATTACCATTGCACTAAAAGAAGTCGCACAGTCAAATGTTCACAAAGTGTGGTAGATGAAAAAGACCTAGAGGCACAGATACTCTCTGAACTCTCAAAGATTGAGATCAATGAGGACTTCTACCATTGGGCCATCAGCGCACTAAAGTACATGCACGGTGATGAGATGGTTACCCAAGACGAAGTGGCTGATGCTCTGGAGAAAAAGTCGAAGTCCCTGCGATTACGACTCGATCATCTCATAGTCATGCGAGCAGATGGCGAGATCAACAAGGAGCAGATGGCAAAAATGAGTAAGGAGGCTGAAGCAGACTTGAGAAGTGTGGAGCAAGAGCAGAAACGGCTACATAATCGCATGACAGAGTGGGTGGAGTCTGCCAATAAGTATCTGACCTTTGCTGAACGTGTTTGTGGGAGGTTCAATAATGCGGAAAATCAAGAGAAACGGGAGATACTTGAGACACTCGGTTCGACACTGGAATTATTTGATAAAAAACTTAGAGTTGTAGTGCCGAATGAGTTACTGGGCTTTCAGAACATCTATAAAAAGTTTGGCGACTCTTTGGGTAGGTTCGACACCAAAAAAGCCCTTGATTTACAAGGACTTTCTGAGCAAAAACACCAAACTTTTGACGACTTGTGCGCCGGGCAGGATTCGAACCTGCGTAGCCCGTAGGGCGACAGATTTACAGTCTGTTGCGATTGACCGCTCCGCCACCGACGCAATGTGTACCTTCTGTACTAGTGCCTTCTGCTTTCAAAACTTTTTCTAACCTTTTCTAACAAAGGGTGTCACCACCGTACCACACCTTCTCTGCGACGTGAAGTGGACTACTTCCATTGACGAGCTGACGTCCATGCTATGCTATACACATTCTATGCGACGTATTCTCCTCACGATTATGTTCAGTATAGTGTTTGTGATACCATCTGTGTCTTTTGCCGCAGGAACTCCAGCACTCGTCGGACTCGTACCCTGTGCTGGTCCAGAGTGTCAGACGTGTGATGTGATCAAGCTCGGTCAAAATA
>CAZTKT010000012.1:0-21241 GCA_964614265.1 uncultured Candidatus Saccharibacteria bacterium
GCTTCAGGAACTGATATGATCAGTTTGTGCTCATTTGAGGATTGGAAAATACTACACCCCTAACCCTATCTTGTTGCGGGGCCCGGAATCGAACCGGGGTCTGGAGGTTATGAGCCTCCCGAGGTACCTCTCCTCTACCCCGCTCTGTTCTTTATCTCTCCTCTCAGTCTCCCTCTTACCCGTCTCTACCGCAGAGCTACCACGAAACTGTATAGCAAAAAAACCCTCAATGCAAGGGGCCTCTAGTAACATACCCACAATGAGAGCTTCTTGTTCCCCTATGTTCACCACATCAAATAAACGAGAATTCATCGAACACGCGCTGGTACTGGGCAATCGCATCCTGCGCCGCACGCTTCGTGAGCACAAAATCCGAGCCCTGGTGCGCAATCGCATTACGCACCTTGTGCGCCCCCCACGCATCTTCAATACTATGAAACGCATCTCGTTGGACTGTCTTTAATTTATCCCCAATCGACGCACCGACGTATCCCAATGACTCAAGAAGTTCATCGAGCATGATGTCTGCTTCTATCACCGCCAGTCGCCAGTCATTCGGACTATCGCCTGAGATATGCGTCAAAATACGTTGCCATTTAGTATTTTCGTCTCTTGCAGAGTGTGCCTCTCGATATGCGTGTTCTGCTTCCTTGAGCATGGCTTCTTCTTGTACACGTAATTCTGAAAATCGAATCATCGCGTAGACAATACCGATAAGTAACAACGCTGAGATAATAAATGCCAGAATGGCAAAGACATACCACCAACTCATGAATGTCTCAAAGAACGATGAGAACCTACCGCTACTACCCCCAAGATCCGTGAACTGAGAAAAGAGCCACGAGAAAGGTTTCTCGATATTCAATTGTGGCACCTTGAGAATAACGTCGGTGTCAGTAGCCATGATAGAGATCGCACCTACTCGCCGAGAAACCGTTTGCCGATATCAAAGAGTCGATCTTCTCCTGCGTGTGGTCCTATGAATTGTATACCAACCGGAAGCAAATGTCCGTCACAGTCAACGGTACCCATAGGGACAGAAAGTGCCGGCACACCGGTGAGGTTTGCGGGGACAGTAAAAATATCTCCAAGATACATTGAGAGTGGGTCGCTTTTCTCACCAATCTTAAACGCGGGGGTCGGTGCGGTTGGCGTGACAATGACATCGACATCCTCAAATGCATTGGCAAATTCGTTGCGCATCAATGCGCGCACTGCCTCTGCTTTACCATAATAGGCGTCATAATACCCCGCAGAGAGCACATAGGTGCCCAGCAAGATCCGCCGACGGACTTCGGCACCAAATCCCTCTCGGCGTGTCTCACAATAATCACTGAGCAGATCCTTGCTAGAGACTCGCAGACCAAACCGCATCCCATCGTACCGTGCCAAATTTGAGGAGACTTCCGCGGGCATCACGATGTAATATGCGGCAAGACCTTTCTGCATATAGGGCAATGTCACATCAACAATGGTGTGCCCCGCGCTCGCCAATCTTTCAAGTGCAGACTCAAATTGCACGCGTACACCCGGATCAATGCCTTCACTGAGGAACGCGCGGGGCACACCAATGCGATACTGCGCTTTTTTTGCAACCACAGGATAGGTGCCATCAGAGTATGTCGTCGCGTCAAGGGGATCGACGCCTCGCATAATGTTGAATACGAGCTCTGTGTCAGTCACCGTATGTGTCAGTGGTCCCACTTGATCAAGCGATGAGCCCATCGCTATCACTCCCGATCGTGAGAGCGCGCCATAAGTCGGCTTGAGCCCAACCACCCCACAAAAACTTGCCGGCTGACGCACTGATCCGCCCGTATCAGTGCCGATCGCCACAGGGACTCCGCCCTTTTTGCCCATCGCTACCGCGGCGGCAGAACCACCGGAAGAACCTCCAGGAACACGCCCGAGATCGTGTGGATTGTGCGTCACCCCAAACGCAGAACGTTCGGTGGAACCACCCATCGCAAACTCATCCATATTAGTAGAACCAACAAAAATTGCTCCAGCATCGCGAAGTCGTTTCGTCACCGTCGCATCGTATGGCGCAACATACTGTTCGAGTATCTTTGATGCTGCGGTCGCACGTTTACCGGTAATCAAAATATTACTCTTCACGGCGATGGGTATACCGAAAAGTGGAAGCGTTGCGCTCGCACCACTGAGGAGATCTTCGTCGGCGCGACGTGCCAGCTCTTCTGTATCATCAAATATATCAATATATGCGTTCACGTCTCCATCGTGCGCACGAATACCCTCCAGTGTCTGCGCGATCACCTGACTCGGCAGTATCGTTTGCGCCGCATACGCCGCGTGTATGTCAGCGATTGTTTGTAGATTCTGTATTTCTGTGGGTACTGCCATATGAGATTAGCTACCTCCCAAAATCTTCTTCACATGAATATAGGCTCCAAGCCGTTCTGGTGCAGCCGCAAGCAATACATCGGTGTACGCACCTGGCTGATGGGTCTCGGTATCATCTCGCAACACATTTGCATGTACACCGAGGGTTGGCACACCCGTTCCTGTAGCAGAAATCGCCGTCACCTGCGCAACATACGACAAGATAGTATTAAAATCAATCGCAAATTCCTCTGCCTCATGCTCACGCAGAGCAATACGCGCGAGGCTCGCGAGATGTTCTATATCGGCACGTTCCATGGCGCCATGATAGCACACGACGATCGTTCTGTGAGCGAAGCACTCTTATGCGGAAGAGAGTCGTGCGGTCTCTTTTTTTAGTAATTGTGCAAAGGTGTGTTCGTCGAGAATAAGCACCCCGAGTCGCTTCGCCTCAGTCACTTTACTCCCCGGGTTGCTCCCCGCAACCACGTACCCAGTCTTTTTTGAAACTGAACCACTGACGAGCGCCCCGAGTGCGCGCACCCGCTCCCCTGCCTCCTCTCGAGTGAACCTTTCAAGTGACCCAGTAAAGACAAATGTCTTCCCCGCAAGAACACCATGCTCGGCACGCGGTGGCGCGACAATCATAAGGTATGGCATGAGTGCAGTGAGAATCTGTTGCTGTTTTTTGTCCGCACGCCACTCCAGAAGCGCGTGCGCGATCACTTCACCAACACCCGCAGTATTCTGGAGTTCATCAAAAGAGGCTTTGAGTAAGGCCGGAAGTGATCGATACGTTTCGGCAAGAATACGTGCAGTTTCCCCACCCACATGATCGATAGAAAGCCCGACCAATAAGCGGTGGAGGGGCACTGTGCGTGCCTGTTCAATCGCTGAGAGGAGATTATCAAGCGCCTTTTCTTGAAACCCTGGCAGACCCATGAGGTCACCACGAGTGAGCGTGAAGATATCAGCGTAAGTACTTATGAGTGCCATATCAAGCAACAGGTCGATCGTTTTCGGTCCAAGCCCGTCAATATCGAACGCCTGTTTTGAAACAAAGTGGTAGAGCCGACGACGATGCTGTGTCGCAGAATCTTTCGCAATACAGCGATAGGCCGCGGTGCCAGGCACCCGTTCAATCCGACCATCCCCACCGCACTCAGGCACCGTCTGTGGAAACCGAAACGGCGTGGTCCTCTTCGGCCGTAGCTCCCGCACCACCGAGAGTATCTCAGGAATCACCTCTCCCGCTTTCTGTAAAATAACCGTGTCCCCAACTCGCACATCCAAGTCAGTGATACGGTCTTCATTGTGGAGTGTGGCGCGCGAGACAACCGACCCCGCAATACGAACAGGTCGCAGATGCGCCACTGGTGTAATCACTCCAGTGCGCCCCACCTGAAGAGCAATAGCCTCTACGACCGTCGTCGATTGTTCGGAAGGGAATTTATACGCAATCCCATACCGTGGCGCTTTCGCTGTATGCCCAAGCGCTCGTTGGTACGCGATTTCATTTATCTTAATCACGATGCCATCCATACCATAGGGCATACCCTTTCGTTTAGAAACCCAGTGACGATAGTAGGTCATAATTTCATCGGCCGTCGTGCACCCTTTCATATACGGGTTCACCCGAAATCCGAATCTTTCTAGGAGACTCAGCTCCTCAGCCTGTGTATGTGGCTCCCTCCCATGACCGTATGTTTCAAGCGCATCAATGTCGTAAACAAAAAGCTCAAGTGTACGAGACGCAGTCACCTGTGCATCCAACTGACGCACCGAACCTGCCGCAGCGTTGCGGGGATTCGCGAAGAGTGCTTCTCCCGCACGTTCACGTTCTGTATTGATACGCGCGAACGCATCTTTCGCAAGCCAGACTTCCCCCACCACAACCACCGACACCGTCTCAGTGAGTGCCTGCGGTACATCAGCAATAGTCCGCACACTATGCGTCACATCCTCCCCCACCACCCCATCTCCCCGCGTTGTAGCTCGCACAAATTGCCCCCGATCATATTCCAGTACCACTTTGAGTCCATCAATCTTATGCTCACACACATACGATGGATGCGCGTTCGCGACACCCTGCGTCAGGAGATGTCGCTCGGTGCGCGCCAACCACTGCGCCAGTTCTTCCTCACTAAAAATATTATCAAACGACCATTGCCGGACACGATGTCGTACTTTCTGAAAGGCTTCGCTTGGCGCACCGCCAACCTTTCTTGTGGGGGTCTCAATCCCACCCTTCACTGGATGTGATCGTTCGAGCATCGCAAGTTCCGCAAGAAGCGAATCATACGCCTCATCACTGATCTCTGGCGTATCATGCTCATGGTACTGCCGGTGATGATAGAGAATCAGCTCGCGGAGCTTCTCGATGCGAACAGTAGCGGTCTCAGTTTTTTGTGCATGTTTTTTCTTTGTCATACTACTGCGATACACCCCATCTGCAGATGGAATGATAGTACCTCAAAAACAACATGCCACAAAATCAAAACAGTGAGAGGACTATACTGTCGTCCGAGCACAACCCTGTGTTAGGCACATTAGAGTTCCGCACGAAGAGCTCGTTCGACGGTACGAGGTCCCGAAAGATTAGTACATGCTTTGTCGTATCCTCGAGAGACAATACACGTACACTCCGCTCCCTTCGGACAATTCTGAGGCTGACTCCGGCAATCACCGATAGGCATGGAGATATCTGCCCCAGCATTATAGTGTTTAATGACGGTCACTTTCGCACACACTTGATTGGGGACTGTACCCCACGTAAATTGAAATTCTTGTAATGCACCACTGATGGCGCCTTGCGTCGTAGGGGAGGGGGACACACCCATACAGCTAAATGGTGTACCCAAAGGAGGTGCGGTCGATTCACCAACAACATCAAACTTATTCCCATCCGTGGGGTTCTGGTCCCAAAAGAATCCGCACTCAAGACCTGCGTCTGCCGCCGAAAGTGCGATGACCGATTGCTTCGCCACACCAGCAAGCAAATATTCCTTGAGGGTGATCGTGAGAATTGAGAGTCCAATTGCTAACACCAAGCCAACCACCAGAATAGCGATGAGTAAAGTAAATCCCCTCTTGCGTGACAATGTGTCCAGATGTGTACGTATCTGTTGCTGTGGCATATGCATATTATGGTCCCTCTCGATTAAAGATACGGGATTGCAACGTCACTGTTTTTGTCGCTCCAAAAAGGCCACTCTGCCAGGACACTTGGACAACCACTTCTGCTTCTTTGTCTGCGCTAATCTCGTTCATCTTGATCACTCTCGTAAATGGGGAGGGGGAGATACCCACACCGGTACGGTACGTATAGAAACCACGAAGACCCGTTGTCAATGCCCCGCTGTTATAATTTAGTCGACATGCAGTACCACCACAAGAGAAAAACGGGGCATTACCACCACCCGAGTAGAAATCACGTGCGTCAACACCACAGCCATTTGCGTTTGTGCAGTGACCAGTAAAGTCAGCCAGCCAGCTCTTGCTCTGGAGCACATTCTCATCACGTCTTGCCCGTACTAACTCAATACCCTCTTGTGCAAGCACAAAGGCCGTTACTTCTTCACGTGCAAAGAATGATGATTGGAGACCACGCGCCGCAATCGTCATCGGGGCGACCATCGCGACAAGTAGAATGGTAATCGCCACAAGCGTCTCCACAAGCGTAAAACCACGGCGCCTTAGATCCTTCGACCTCTGATGTCGAGCACCTACTCTCTGTGTCTGTGAATAAATGTGCGTCATATTAATTATCAAGAAGTCTCTGAGAAACGGTGGTTTGTATATTAAATGTTGACTGAGTGTCAGCTTTAGTGCCCACGTGCCCACGTATACTGATGGTCACGGTCGGCTGAATTGGATCGGAAAGAGTCGTACCGGTGACATAGAAACGCATCCCATCAATCACCACTTCACTTGCTGTCAGCCCAACCCACGTACCACCATTACCACTACTATCAGCTATCCTCCGTTCAATCTGCGTACCATTGATACGATATGCGACACGCTTATTCGTATCATCAGTCATCACAAACCCCACCTTACCACTCGGGCAATCAGCGAACCCTGTCGGCAATTGCCCAGTATCGCTCAGAGCGTCTTCACAACGGTAGGTAGACCCTGTTCGAATCGTGCGTGTCATACTCTCCATCGCAAAGTTGAGATTATTAATGACTGATTTGAGACTCTGCGCCTTCTGATTTGCGTTGATCAGTGCCAGAAGTGTCCCAACACTTACCGTCATCACAACGATAAAAAGTGTGACCGACACCATCATTTCAATAAGCGAGAAACCCCCTGCTCTCCGTGAGCGACAGAGACGCCCATGCACAGCAGAGGACTGTTGTGGTGTCACTACCTCAGTTGAACGTGATGTGTGTGTGTACATATACTGCCATTAACGAACCTCAATCTGACCAGTAGACCATATATTCACCTCTCGCGTGTTCCCCTCAGAAGACTGGAGCCTGATCGTCCCGTAGCTCCGCGCCGCTACTAAACCACCAATATAAAACACCGCATCAGGATTGGGACGCTGAAAGACAATATCAAGCGTACCGGTTGCTACACACAGAAAAGAACCAGAAACCGTACAAAGACCCGATATCTGCTTATTTTGTCCAATGGTATACGTCGATACCTCTTCCCCCAGGGTATATCCGTCTTTGTTAGTATCCACAAATAGTACATATGTCCGAGGGTTAGCCATATCAAAGTGCATACCATATGCCGCTGTAAACGATCCTCCAACACCGCTTACACTGATACCACGTACCTGCGCATCTCGTATCGATAGCGCAATCTCATATCCTAAGTTCCTGAGCAAGAGCTGGCTGTCAAACGACCGATACCGTACGAGTACCACACTCGCCAAGATACTAATGATCGCAATGACAACCAAGAGCTCAATGAGCGAAAACCCACAACACCCTCTCATAGACCGAAGCGACCCGCGCCGTCGAGCATATCGAGACCAAACATTGAGAAAAATGGGCATACTGTGTGTTATCCAACAAGCATTGTTGTGACGTATGTGATCAGCGCAACCGCATCTACTTGAAACAAGTGTACCAAAAAAAATGCGCCAATCAGAAATGGTGCAAATGGCACCTCACTTTTTATTGTAATAGGTATCGTAAAAAAAAGTAAGGAGAGTTGTCCCCCCCCATACACGCGACGAAAGAAACGATTGCGCACTATGCGTTGTATCCCAAGAAGAGACAGACTAGCTACGGCACCAATCCAAAATGCGAGCATCACGAGCGAAACACTGCCCCCCATGCCCACGATGAGCCCAAGAGGTATCGCGAGCTTCGCATCGCCGAGCCCAATCCACCGCCCGCGAGAGATACACCACAGCAGAGCAAAAAAACTTGCCGGAATAAGTGCACCAATAAGCGTGGTGTACGCAGGCACAATGACCATTCCTGCAAAGGGATCCCAGAATACATACGCGCATGCAACCGCCATCAGATACATGACCAATGTATCGGGAATAATGAGATGTCGTATATCATACAGCAAAATCACCACAAGAAGCGCCACGATGACCATATTGAGCACGAGCGCTATCAGGTCAAAGTAGAACACCTGCGCCACAGAGATATACAGTAGTCCCGTCAGTAGCTCCACAAAGAGATACCGTGAGGGAACGTGCGCACCACAACTTTGACACCGACCACGAAGTGTAAGGAATGAGATGATTGGCACAAGCTCATACCAGGAGAGTCGCATACCGCACGATAGACAGTGAGAATGCCCATTAATCGATTTTCCAGTATTAAAGCGGTAGATCACCACATTAAGAAAACTACCGATGATCGTGCCGAAGATAAAGGACCCTGCGACGGCGAGGAAATTCATTCGGGTGTTCGTGTAATTAGATCGAGCATATTAGCCGCCGTGACTGAGCGAAATAGAGCATTCGGATACGTCTTCATGAATTGTGCTGGAATGGAAGTGGTTTCTTTCCACTTGCACTCAAACGCCAAAACCTGAATACCATCTTTCTCTACAATATCAATCTCGGCTCCAGCGCGCGACCGCCAAAACAGTATCTCCGGCGGAAATATCTTAAGAGTTCCCCGCTTCATACGCTCACTCACAAAATAATTTTCAAAGATTGCGCCACGGTCTGCGCGCGTTTCCATAGGGGACGCTATGTCGACGAGCGCATTGCGCACGCCGGTGTCAAGAAAAAACACCTTGAATCCTTTTTTCATTTCATTGCGAGGGTTGTTGGAAAACGAATACATCCGTCTAATAATAAAAGACTGCTCAAGAAGTGTGAGGTAACGATTGACCGTTGTCCGCGTCACCCCAAGACCCTGCGCCAATTCGTTTACCGATACAATAGAGCCGACCTGAAGTGCAAGCATTTTGAGCAAATCCTCAAATATCTTTGGATTACGAATAGCTTCAAATACAAAAATATCTTTGTACAGATAGTTGGTCGCAATATTTTTTATAGCAAACAGTTTTTCCTCAACCGTCTCTGCAGATACAACCGCTGGATAGGAACCGAACTGCATGAACGGCATGGTGTCCGGTGCTTGAAGATCGGGATATGCCACCACGATCTCATGCAAGGACAGAGGCAAGAGTAGAAATTCGTATGCCCGACCAGTCATTGGCTCTTTAATTTTATTTGCAAGATCAAACGAGGAAGAGCCTGTGGCAATAATTTGAACTCCGGGATAGGTATCATAGTATGCCTTGAGGATACTCCCGATATCTTGTACCGTTTGCGCCTCATCAAACACGACAATCTTTTTATTCTTGGTAAGCGGAAGAAGCTTGTCAGGCTCACCAACAATAAAATGGGCACGGATATCAGCTAATTGGCAATCATAATATTCGCCCTCCGTGCCATACGAATCAATGATTTTCTTGGCGAGGGTTGTTTTCCCAGACTGGCGAGGACCCAAGATAACAACCATCTTACCTTTGAAAAGGACAGGGATGATTTTTGACTCCAGATCCCTCTTGAAGATTTTCATACTGATAGAATAACAAATTGCTACTTAATGAGCAAATTGTAAAAATGCTCAAAATAGCTATATATCAATTGGGTTTTATCTTGTTTACGTCGGAACAAATCACCACATTAAGAAAACTACCGATGATCGTGCCAAAGATGAAGGACCCAGAAAGTAGAAGTGTATCCATTCTTTTCCAGTATACCCTATGTCACCCACCAAAAAACACAAAATCCTCTCTCACGAGAGGTTTTGTGGTCAAATTGTGCGATGCAAGACCTATGGACAAACCGTCGCGCTTGCACCAGCAAGAACGTTATTTCCCTTCGACGTGCCTGTGTTATCTACACACCAGTAGGCATTACCACCTTCAGCAACCTTAAGAGAAGACTGGACAACCCACGTTCCTAATGCCTGATAACAACTAGTGTTACCAGCAGTGTTTGCTGCGTTCGCAGCGAGAACGGTGCCCCCACCGGCAACAGCCGCTGCTGTGACACCCTTCAACACATTTGCATCCGCACATACGTTGGTCGTACCGGTATACCCATTCGGAGTATTGTTATCATACACCAACTCTGCCTGAGCACGAATATTGTTAAGATTAGATTTAATCGCCGCGTTTGCGCCCTTTGCACGAGCGGTATTAAGCGATGCCAACACCACCGAAGCGAGGATACCGATAATAGCGATCACCACCAAGAGTTCGATGAGAGTGAAGCCTTTGTTCCTATTTTTTATATGCATACTCATGAGAAGTATAAATGTATCTATGATTAATTAATTCCACGCTCTTATGGTGGCTTACTCACTAGTATACGGTACGCGCACCCCTGTACAGAATCCTCCTGTGGATAAGTACCGGGCTATTCCTAATTACAAGAAAGTGTACCCCCATCAACCGCATCAGCGATCGTTTGCCCCGCAGTGTAGGGGTATGACTTTGACGCACCGATACTATCAATACAGAATGCATCAGCGATTGTGTCAGTGTCATCACCCCCCGTCTTGAGCTGAGAGGCCATCACCCACGCACTTGAATCTGAGGCGCACTTGGTGAGTGCGACGTTTCCCACCTTATCCACTACACCAACAAGTGCATTGATGATCGTCTGATTTTCAAAGATGTTGCTGGTCTGTGTGGTGATTGGACAGTCGCCAAGCGCAAACGCTGTGGCGCCATAGCTTTGGTTATTCTCATCATAGTAGAGCTCTGCTTGTGCTCGCATATTGTGGAGATTTGACTTAATCGCCGCATCAGCACCCTTTGCCCTCGCAGTATTAAGCGATGCCAACACCACCGAGGCGAGAATACCGATAATCGCGATCACCACCAAGAGTTCGATGAGGGTGAAGCCTTTGTTTTTTGTGTTTTTTGTGTTTCTTGTATCCATACGCATATAAATAAATCATATAATAAACCTACACCGCTCCGGCAATGTTGTAGATTGGCATGAGTACCGCCGCAAGAAGCGTCCCCACCCCAAGACCAAGGAGTATGATCATTGCGGGTTCAATAAGGTTGATCAGCGTATCTACCGCGGTGTTGACTTCACGGCGATAAAACTTGGCGAGTGTATCAAGGATACTCCCGAGGTTACCCGTCTCTTCTCCGACCTTTGCCATCTGTGTAAGTACGCCCGGAATCTCCGGATATTCCGCGAGCGAGTCAGAGAATGACTTACCAGCCTTTACCTGCGCGATGGTGTTTTCAAGAATCTCCTTATACACCTCATTATCAACTACATCTCTCGTAATCTCAAGTCCCTCCACCATTGAGATACCGCTCCCCAACATAGTGGCAAGATTGTCAGAAATCCTTGAAAGGTAGAGCTTTTGATAGAGAGGACCGATATACGGGAGGGCAAGCTTCAACTCATCAAACGCACGTTTCCCAATCACCGTGCGTTTAAAGCGAAAGAGAAAGAATCCCCCCGCGGCACCAAAAAAGAGGATAAACGCAATATAGTTGCTGAAAAATGAGGAGAGCCAAATGACCATACGGGTGTAGATAGGTATTTCCTGCCCCGAGCTTACGATGATGTCAGTGATACGAGGAATGATGAGCGTAAGCATGAGTATCATCACCGCAACGAAGGTTGAGATCACGAATGCTGGATAGATGAGCGCGTTACGCGCCTTACTCACCACTTCATAGGTACGGTCAAGATAATCAGCGAGAAAATTGAACGATTGATCGAGTTTGCCTGTTTCCTCCCCCGCCTTCACCATATTGATGTAAAATGGGGAGAAGAGTGTGGGGTGTTGTGCAAGAGCGTTCGAAATCGAGCTTCCTGCCTGTAGATCATCGGACACTTCGGTGAGTACTCGTTGCAAGAGGACATTTTCAGACTGCGAGGCGAGAAGGCGAAAGATACGAAGTGCCGAGACCTGTGCTTCAAACAGTGTCGCAATTTGACGCGAGAAAATCACAATTTCTTTACTTGACACACGCTCAAACCACGTCAGCTTGAAATTAAAAATCGAGTTCGACTCAGCGAGTGGCACGATCGAAGAGACGCTGTAGCCACGATGTTGGAGCGAACTAATTGCAACATCCATCGTCACGGCATCAATCGTGCCCTCTTTTGCTGTGTGCGTGGGGTCTGTTGCTTGATAACGAAAAAGCATATATATGAGATATTATTACAACAATCTGTCGAGACCTTTAGGGTTCACTGAATAGGCGAATGCATTTTCGATCGTAATCTCTCCCTTGTGCACCAAGTCAACGAGTGAGCGGTTCATCTCAATCATTCCGTGCTCGCTCCCCGTCTCGATCACTGCATTGATCTCGTGATTACGACGCTCTCGGATCAGGTTTGCAACCGCATTCGTGTTTAAGAGTAGCTCATACGCAGGGATCAAACCGCCAGCGATACGTGGGATCAGGCGCTGAGAGAAAATACCCGCAAGTGAGCCTGCGAGTTGCAGACGAATCTGATCTTGCTGTCCCCCAGGGAAGGTGTCAATGATACGATCGATGGTCTGTGCGGCGTTATTGGTATGCAGAGTCGCCAGCACGAGGTGTCCTGTCTCAGCAGCGGTAACTGCAGTTGAGATGGTTTCAGCACCGCGCATTTCCCCAATCAGAATCACGTCTACGTCCTGACGAAAGACCGATTGGAGTGCTGTCGCAAAATCATCAGTATCAATACGCACTTCGCGCTGTTCGATAAGAGACTTTTTTGGTTCATACACATACTCGATCGGGTCCTCAATCGTCACAATGTGTTCTGCACGTGTCTGATTAATAAGCTCCACGATAGACGCGAGTGTTGTCGTCTTGCCTTGCCCCACCGGACCAACCGTGAGAAAGAACCCCTGTGGACGCTGTGCAAAGCTTTCGAGAATCGGTGGCAGATTAAGCTCCTTGAGGGAAGGAATGGTATTGGGAATATGCCGTAGCGCAAGGGAAACAGTTCCTCGTTGAAAAAACCCGTTGCCACGAAAACGGATTCCGTCTTTATACGCATATGAAAAATCGACTTCTTTTGCCTTGAGGAATAATTCTTCTTTTGCGGTGTCCTGAAGAAGTGCTCGCATAAAACCAACGGTATCTTCGGGAGTCAGCACCGGTTTCTTGAGTAGTGGGATGAGTGAGCCTGCAATCCGAATCATTGGGTGAGAATTCACTGCAAAGTGAAGGTCGGAGCCACTTTCAGTAACCACGATTTCTATAAGCTCGTCCAACTCTCGTTTGTAGTCAACGTGTGCCATACATTATGTCGCTAGCAGAGCGATCGTTTTCTCGACCACTTCTGTGGGCATAGATTCTGCCTTGATAATAAACCCCATCGCTCCAGCCTGCTTTGCTGCTTCGATATCAGATGACTCTCCTTGATTTGAGAGCATGATGTACTTACACGCAGGACCCCCCAGATGTGATTTCTTTGCCGTCGCTACCAATTCAAGACCCGTCATCCCCGGCATCACCATATCCGCCAAGAGCACATCAAACGTTGTTCCTTCCTGTAAAATCTCCAGTGCATGATCAGCATCCTTGACCGCAACAACTTCATTACCTGCCTCAGTAAATTTACTCGTATACATGTCAAGCAAAAATGAGTCGTCATCAACCAGTAATACTTTCATGCTCTTCATTATACGTGATTTGTCTCCTCTTGTGCACGTTCGCTATCAACAGACTCCGGAGGATCTTCTAGATCAATAAAGGCTCCACCGAGCGTATTTGCCTCTTCAAATGGAATTGAGTGTTCCAGTGCCTTAAAGAGCGCGTCCTCCCGCATGGTAATAAAACCATTTTTCCTCGCCACCTTATACAAATCATCTTCTGATGCTCGGCTGAGAATCAACCGCTGAATTTCTTCGGTCACTTCAAGCACTTCCATCACTGCGGCTCGACCACGAGTACCACTGGGGCATGTTGGAGTTGGTTCTAAGCCAAGGACATCGTCCGCCGTTGGTATGCGGGAGTGATATTCCTGAGGTAATGTCTCAAATACATGGTCGATCATCATCTTCATACTCCCTGCAATCGGAATCTTCTTGCCGGAGTCAGGACAAATACGGAGCACGAGTCGTTGTGCCATCGCAAGGATGAGTGTTGGTGCAATGAGGTAGGGATCGACGCCCATATCGATCAGACGTGGAATAACGCCAATGGCATTGTTCGTGTGAATAGTCGAGAGAACGAGGTGACCAGTGAGCGCAGCCTGAATCGCAAGTTGTGCAGTCTCCTTATCACGAATCTCCCCAACCATGATGACGTCAGGGTCCTGACGCAAGACTGACCGCAATCCTGACGCAAAAGTGTAGCCAATTTCTGGGCGTACTTGTGACTGTGAGACACCGTCAATATTATACTCAACCGGATCCTCAAGTGATAACACATTTTGTCCCACACGATCAATCTCACCGAGCATACTATAGAGTGTCGTCGACTTTCCCGATCCAGTAGGACCTGAAATCAAAATAATACCGTATGGTGCCTTGAGTGCCTTGCGAATCCGCGCCAAGTTTTCCTTTGACAAACCAGTGTCTTCAAGTGCATGAATACCACTCCCTGAATCAAGAATACGCATCACCACCTTCTCACCATGATATGTTGGCAACGTCGAGACACGAAAATCAATCTTGCGGCCATCAATCGCTGCCGAAAAACGACCGTCCTGTGGCTTACGTCGCTCATCAAGTCGCATAGATGTGAGGATTTTGATACGTGCAACAATCGCCTGCTGGAGCACGTGGGGAAGTTCAAGACTCATTGAGAGAACGCCATCCACACGAAACCGAACGTGCACTTTATCACTAACCGGCTCAATATGGATATCTGATGCTCGTCCATCAACCGCATACCGAAGAATGGTCGCGACAATCTTCGTCACCGGTGCATCCTCTTTTATAAATTCTTCAGGCGACTCAAGACCGATTGTCGATTTTTCCCGTTTCTGTAACTCCGCTGAAAGCTCGGACTCAAGTTCGGTCAGTGCCGTATCTACCTCTCCCACAATATTTTCATACGAGATCAAACCTCGCTTCAAATCCTCTTCAAGAATTAAGACAAGTTTATATGGTAACGCATTCTGCGCCGCAATAAAGTTGAGTGCATCGAGTGCAGAAAGATCATCAGGATCAGTGGTACCAATCTCAATCACCCCATCCTTGACCGCAAGTGGCAACATTTTGTAATGTCGTGCCGAATCTTCAGACAAGTACTTCAGTACCTTTGGCTCGATTTTTTCTTGTGTCGATAAGCGGTGCGTCGGCAACGTATAATATTCACCCAGGGTCTTGAGGATCACATCAGCATCCACCCCCTGTTTTAACAGCACCGCCTCAGCTGAATCACCACTACTTTGCGCCTCAGCCTGCGCTGTCTTAGCAATACTTGCATCAATGATGCCCTTCTCTTGTAATAAGGTCAGTAGATTCATTAGCAAAGCTTCCTAGCAACTCAGATTCTTAGTGGCAGAGCAGAAATGTTAGTGGCCAATCGGTGCAAATGGATTTGGGCGGCCCACCGGCTCAGGCACAATAGCTTGACGATAATCAATAAATGATTGAAAACGTGGATCAGTAAATAGCGTATTGTCCAGCTGGAGACCCCGAAGTTGCTGGAGCGCCCGTAAAAAATCCTGAGTATCGCGAGACGCCTGTGAGATTGCCCGTGTATCGCTACTCAATGTGACATCGTTAGAAGCAAAAAACATCTGGTACCCAAACCATAGAATAATAGCTGCAATTATGGCAAAAAGGATGTTTTTTAGAAATGGAGTCATATGCAGTTACGTCTTAGACGTGATAAGAGAAAAGAGCCGAATACTCATAGTAAAAGAACCAGAATTACTTTCAGAATTACTTGAGGACTGTGTAAAAGATATCTTGTGTATTTCCATAAAGACCAGAGACCGTTCTACATCCTGTAAAAATGCACGGAAATCATCGTACGAACCCTTCACTGAAAAATCGATGTCAAGTGTGATATATTGGCCCTGTATAGGCACCTCTGCCGTGGGCGTATCTCCGTTTGCGGGTACGCCCGGTGCAGACCCTGGTTGCTGTGCACCTTCATCTTTCTTTTGCGTACCCACTTTTATATCAGCAAGAACAAGGTGGTGCGAAGCCGCTAATGCGTCCATGTCTCCAAGCACTGCCACTTCATCAACACGATTCGGGAGCATCGCCTCGAGTCGTTCTAAGTTTGCGGGAGAGATACTCTGTTGTTCTTGCTTCAACTTGTTGATACGACCTTGTAATTCGGTTGCTTTCGTAATTGCCTCTGCATATTGCGCGGTCTCATCCTGTATCGCTTTCACCTCAGTAAAGGTTGGTTGAATATAGGTAAAGAAAAGACCAACTGCGATGATGATGCCGATGATTGGGGTAAGTGCTTTAAACATACGTAAAAAATAAGAGCTACTGAAGTGGCAGGAGGTTACTGCTTGTGGCTGTGTGCGATGTCCCGGAAGTTGTCGTCGACGCTGTCACCGTACTAGTAGACATAAACGGTGGTGGCGTCACTGTAGAACCAGTATATGCTAACGACGCCCGATCAGCCTCAGAGGTGGCGACAAAATGTACTTGCCCTTTATCGTCAACGGTCAGACCAGAAAAGATTGTGTGTGCAAGTACCGTTGCATCCGCAAACTGTCTGCTCTGTAACGCAACCGTGTTGAAGTGTATCGCAGTACCCTTGAGCACTACTTCAACCGACCCTGACTCCCGACGCTCATAGGAAAAATCAGTGAAACCAATGTTTTTCTGTGTCCGAAGCTCAAGTGCATCAAAGATCACTGATGGTGAGAGGTGGTCACTGAGGAGTGTCTTCGTTGCAATAATTCGGTGATCAAGTTCTTTCAGTGCATCAATATCACCCAGACTATAAGAACTCTTGGTTGCCTGTAGCTCTGTTTTCTTCGCCTGAAGTGCTTTTTCAGTAATACCCTTGTAGAGAAACACTCCCACTGCAAGAATCATGCCACATAAGAACACGACCATACCGATAAAACGAAAGACATTAAAATGCCGATGTTTATGTGGCACACGTCCGGGCACAGTGCTCGTCGTTTGTTTTGGAATAAAAGAAGTTTTTGGACTATCGACCATATACCCGTAGTATAAACGAGAAACATTGTTATTGGCAGTGCCTCCTGTGGATAGGATACCTACATGATCTCTCCGCATACCACCATGTGCTCCTGGACATATATTATTCTTCAGTGAACTTTCGAAGAGCTACTCCAATAGCAACCGCAAACGACGGCCCTGCCTCTTTGAGTGTATCCTCTAGAAATGCTGGATACTCAACTTTTGAAAAAGGGTCCGCTAAGACTACCGGACGCGCAAAATGCGTCTGTGCTCGTGCCAATACACCCTTTAGTAACGCGCCGCCGCCGGTGAGAATGATTTTTAAGATTTTCACTTCAGCCCGAGTTTCGTACGCAGTCATCACGCGTTGTGACTCATCGAGTATCCGTACAAGAGCAAGGTCGAGTGCTTGTGCGATACGCGGATCACTCGTACCTCCATCCAAACCGACTTGTCGTTTGAGTTCTTCGGCATCTGCAACAGGAATCTCGAGCGCATGTGCAAGAGAGAGTGTCATGTCTTGAGAACCACTATTGACACTATGCGTCTGTTGGACAATGCCATCATTAACCACGTAGAGCTTCGTTGTTGCAGCACCAAGATCCAGCAACACCACCGCGTTGTCAGTCTCAAGCACACTCGAACGAATCGTACTAAATACCTCGATTTCACTAAAACTATTCCGAAATGAAGCGCTCTTTAGGACTGCACGGTATTTTTCGAGAGCTTTTGTATGAATTGCTGCCAAGAGTACTCTTAGTGATGGGGATTTTTGGCTCTTTTGGGCGCCGGCTTGAAAGTCAGGAATCACAAACCAATCAAGTGTCACTTCATGTATCGGCACGGGCACATATTTACGTGCTTCGACGGGGATCACCGAGGCCAATTGATCTTTACTTTCCGACGGGAGTGTCAACACCGTCACAAAACTCGATGTGTAGGAGATACTCAACGCTCCATCCCTGCTTGAGACCGATGCCTCTCGAGCAATATCGACGAGTGCGGTCGCCAATTTCGTCTCGTCGAGACTCGTTGCCCGTCCAATTTCAATGCCGGCATAGGGCCCCAATTGTAATTCTCCATACGTCTCCAATACCGCACCACCTTTTGCTTGTTTCAGTTGCACCACCTTAATTGATGAAGAACCGATATCGATACCTACCACCCCTCCGCTTTCCACAGGGGAACTACCAAAGTTAAACACCTGTGCTAATTTAGAAAAATTGAATTGCATAGTATATCTACAGGGAGTATTCTACCATGTGACTCACTTTCAACAGCAAACTCCTATGCATTGGTTTTTTCGCACCTGCGTTGACACACTCTTCCCTCTTTCGGCAGAATCTGCATTAGTACGAGATACACCCCACTCAATACTCGCAACACTAGCTCACCCAAAACAACACAACGACACAACCGTATTGTTTTCCTACCACACTCCTCTTGTCCGTACCTTTATCCATGAAGCCAAATTTCATCGAAATAGAGACGCGATTCAGTCTCTCGGTCAGTCAGTAAAAACATACCTCTGCTCCCTCCCCCACAAAAGTGCCTACCTCATCCCAATACCCCTTTCACATACCCGCTTTCGTCAACGAGGGTACAATCAGGTCGAAGAAATAGCCGCTGTTGCCTGCGTAGATATGAAGCACATACAACTCAATACCACGCTCCTCACTAAAATACGACATACCCCATCACAGACCTCCCTCTCTCGCACAGATCGTCTCGTAAATCTCACCGACGCGTTTTCTGTTGAGCTACATGCGATACCCACAGACACACCCCTTATTCTATTTGACGACATTCTCACCACGGGGGCAACCCTTACCGAGGCAACCCGCACCCTACGCCAGGCTGGATTTACCACTATAGAACGATTAGTGCTCGCACACTAGTGAGCAAGAACAGAGAGCACCATTAGAACTCACGTGCGAGATATGCTATCGTGATGCGGTACAGTGTACGCACATCAAAGAAACAAAGGGGACGAACGATTAGGAAACAATGGAGGGTTGGCTGAGTGGCCGAAAGCGCCTCACTGCTAACGAGGTAGGGGTGTTAAAACCTCTCGAGGGTTCGAATCCCTCACCCTCCGCAAATAGAAACTTCGAACCCACTCCGCTCATGCGAAGTGGGTTCGAGCAAAGTCTAATATCTCACCCCATATACACACCACACCCCAAAATGGAACGAGTACAAGATGTTACACTGTGTGTGTATGGCAACACGTGCAATTCAAACCATTACCTGGGAAGCGGCTGAGCACCATCACAAAGAGAAAAAAAGCGACTGGTATTGGGCGCTTGGTATTATCACAGTGGTAGGTGCCACACTTGCCGTGATCTTCGGAAATATTCTCTTTGCAATAGTGGTAGCACTCAGTGGCATATTGATGACGATCACCTCCCTGCGAGAACCTGGGGTGCTTTCCTTTGGGGTCACTACCCGCGGAGTACAAGTCGACCATGTGCTGTACCCCTATGCGACACTCGAATCATTTTGTATTGACGAGCATGCACCCCATGGTCCACAGTTGATCCTAAAGTCCCGAAAGTCTCTGCAACCACTGATCATCATCCCCCTTCCTGAAGAGGCGGTCGAGGAGATTGATGATATCCTCGCAGAGCGCCTCCCGGAAGAACACCTCGAAGAGTCACTCGCCCATCATCTACTGGAACTTTTTGGATTTTAAGGTATTGTGTGTGTTGTAGAAATACATAGGAGGAAGAAAAAGGAACAAAGGACACCGTTTGAGTGCGTATTGCACTCAACAAAAAATGTCTCCCAGACATACGATGGCCATGGATGAGGAGAGAACAAAGGACACCGCCCAAGTGCGTATTGCACTCAACAAAAAATGTCTCCCAGACATTTTTTGCCCCCGTCGTTCAACGGATAGGACGCAAGCTTGCGGAGCCTGTAATGTAGGTTCGATTCCTGCCGGGGGCACCAAGATAGAACTTCTTCAGAAAAAACGCCACACGTTATCCGTGTGGCGTTTTTTCTTGTATCTACTGGCGAAGTGCAAACTATTCAGCAATCCAGAGTAGGCCGACCGCCGTTGGTTCAGATTCGCAACCAAATTGGTATGTTGCGCCAACGGTCCCAAAATTGACCGCCATGGTCGTGGTGCCCCCAGCAGGAATCAGAACAGAATGGGTGGAACTCAACTGTAGCCTATGCTGCACCGTATCGATATTTTTCACCGTCAGCTGTGCGCCTTTCTTAGTCTTTAGTACAACCGGCTTCACACGACACTTTGCGCCTATTGTTAGCGTGTCAGTCGCGACTGCAATGCTCTCAAACGTACCCGAGGAGCGGAAAAACACTTCATCTGAAGCGTTGGCACT
Organism: uncultured Candidatus Saccharibacteria bacterium; assembly: GCA_964614265.1. Taxonomy (GTDB): domain Bacteria; phylum Patescibacteriota; class Minisyncoccia; order Phycocordibacterales; family UBA918; genus JACQKD01. The sequence continues at coordinate 20,240 of CAZTKT010000012.1, forward strand.
AGACTTCTTTGGTCCACCAAAGAGATCTCCCGCAGCACCACCTTCAGGCATCATTGGAGTCTCAAGTGCCTTTCGTTCCGCCTCCGAAGGCGCAGGTAGTTCTGCAGGATTAGTGCTTGGCACAACAGGCGGTTCTTCTATGATTGGCGAAGAGAGCTCTCTATACAAAAAGTATCCTAGTGCAAGAGCAATGAGTACCAAAAGAGCAACGACCCCGCGAGCAACGTTACTAACAACTGATCCTCCTTCTGTTGGTGTAAGTTCCATACAGTTTCTTTGTGTTAACCAAAAAATAATTAATTGAATATTGCAAAACTCTCTCTACCACATAGTGTAACATGTTCATTCAAACAGACTGTATGCATATAGTATACACATCTACCACAAAATGCGAGGCCACTAATCCACAGATTGGCACACCGGCACTCCTATAAACAAGTTGTGCGCACTAAAGAACCCGCGAATCTCTATCGCGGGTTCTTTTTTCTGGTCTGTACACACAATTATGTGGTCACTCGTGCCACTGCAGCAACGAGTCTTGACTTCTTCCGACTTGCTGTATTCGGCTTGATCACTCCTCGCTTTGCCGCCTTATCTATTGCCTGGTATGCCGCTGGTACCAACGCCTGCGCCTCAGTCACCTTTCCTAACATGACCAGTTTACGAACTTCTTTCACGGCCTCAAGCATTGTCCGCTTACGTCGGACATTAAATACACGCTTATTGAGAGATGCACGATAGGCTTTTTTTGCCCCTTTTGTAATTGCCATAGATTGCCTCCGAGTATAGCCTAGGTATCAAAAAAACGCAACCTGCGTTGCGTTTTTTTGATACCCTCTGGGTTATGCATGCATCCGAATCTATTCGTCGTCGTGAGTGTTCTATATCTCCTCAAACTTTGGTCTGACTTTTATGATGACCGTCGATGATCGATCGTCATCCGGGTCTGCAGTGCCTTGTGTACACGTGAGTGTATAGGTCGCTGACCTTCCAAACAAAGCG
>CAZTKT010000013.1:0-21186 GCA_964614265.1 uncultured Candidatus Saccharibacteria bacterium
AAGATTTGTCATAAACACCATAACCACGTAAAATGGAGGACATGAGCGATATTCTTTCAACTGATTCCTATAAGGGTGTACGTGACTTCTATCCTGAAGACATGGCGATTCAGCGATACATTTTTGATACATGGGCAACGGTTACTGAATCCTATGGTTTTGAACGCTACGATGCATCGGTACTCGAACCAGCCGAGCTCTACCGAGCAAAAACGGGCGAAGAAATTGTCAATGAGCAAACATACACCTTTACTGATCGTGGCGACCGAGAAGTCACCCTGCGCCCGGAGATGACTCCCACTGTTGCGCGCATGGTTGCGGGTCGCAGACGCGAGCTCTCCTTTCCCCTGCGATGGTACTCCATTCCAAACCTCTTTCGCTATGAACGTACTCAACGCGGACGTCTTCGTGAACACTGGCAACTCAATTGTGATATTTTTGGTGTAGACAATGCATATGCTGACGCTGAGGTGATTGCACTTGCCTCTCACATTCTTAAGAAATTTGGTGCCAAAGACGAAGATTTCGTCATCTGCGTTAATGACCGACAATTGCTTAATACATATTTTGCTTCGCTCTCCCTTTCGGAAGATCAAACACATCAGATGTATAAACTTCTTGACCGAAAGGATAAAATTACAACATTTCCTGAAGAAGCATCCGCAATTATTGGCCGACCATTTGACGAGGGTGAACTTATGGCGCTTACCAGTGAGCGTCTGAGTGCATGTATCGATACCCTCGCCTCGCTTGGTATCACCAATCTACAATTTAAGCCCTCAGTCGTTCGTGGATTCGACTATTATGATGGCATTGTGTTTGAGATATTTGATACTGCACCCGAAAATAACCGCTCTGTGTTTGGTGGTGGCCGATATAATAATCTCACGGGGCTCTTTGGTGGCGAGCCTATTCCCGCAGTTGGCTTTGGTATGGGTGATGTCACTATGCGTGATTTTCTTGAGGCACACCACTTATTGCCAGATATTACGGTTGGTCCAAAAGTCATTGTCCTTGTTGCATCAACTAACGTCATGGAGCATGCACTTACGGTTCGAGAAGAAATACGCACACAAGATATCCCTGTTTCCCTGGATTTTTCCGGCAAAAAGCTTAAGGATCAGATCTCACAGGCGGCAAAGAGAAAAATCCCATACGTCATCGTCGTTGGTGATAATGAGATCGCGTCTGGGACATACACTCTCCGCGATATGACCTCGGGCGAAGAAGTACATGGTACAATTGCCGAGCTCATTAAGAAAATGGATTAACTCTCGGCAAAATAATTTTTGAAAGCAACCCCCACGACCACAGCACTTCCAAAAAATTGTTTTACCGAGGGTTCCCAAGATTACTCACACATATGCGCTACGTTGTTTTTGACATCGAAACACAAAACACATTTGCCGACATCGGAAAGAACGAGCCGGCACTACTCGATATTTCGGTCGTCTCCGCATATGACTCCCTCTCCGACACATACACTACGGTTGGCGAAAGTGAGCTTGAAAAACTCTGGCCTATTTTTGAGCATGCCGATGCCCTCGTCGGATATAACTCAAACCATTTTGATATTCCTCTATTGAATAAATACTATCCTGGATCACTTCTCCACATCCAGAGTATTGATCTACTTGAATCCATTCGGGAATCATTTGGGAGGCGTGTACGTCTCGATTCTGTCGCCGAAGCCACTCTTGGTACAAAAAAGAGCGCCAATGGCCTCCAGGCGATTGCGTGGTGGAAGCAGGGCGAGATAGAAAAAATCAAAGAATATTGCCAAAAAGATGTCGAGATTACAAAACGCCTATTTGAATATGCACTCAAACACAATGCACTCAAGATCAAAGACGGGCTCAAAAAAATTGATGTCGTGATAGACACGTCTCTGTGGCAACCTACGATAAACCAAACCGCAATGACCCATTCGTTGGGGTTTTGAATGAGGTACAAGATACGCCCTTACCTCGCAAACACTGCCAGAACAACGACAAGTGCAAGCACGATTCGATACCAAATAAATGGCCAGAAGGTGTGATGGCGTACATATCCAAGAATAAAGTGAATTGTGACAATTCCAACGATAAATGCTACGAGTGCACCGACAAAAATTGGACCCCAAGATACAGCTTCTTTGAGGGAGAGCATCTCGAGTGTCTTTTTGAGACCAGCGCCGAGAATTACAGGGATGGATAGAAGAAAAGCAAAGCGTGTGGCGTCTTTGCGTGATATGCCAAAGAGCAATGCACCTGAAATCGATGCGCCCGCACGAGACATGCCGGGGATCAATGCCAGTGTTTGGAATAAGCCCACAATAAAGCCGGTACGTACGGTGACTGGTCGGGTCACGGCTTGTCGATGAGAGACATATTCCGCAACACCAAGGAGCGCTGAACCAATAATAAGTACGACAGCAACGAGAAGCGGTGCGCGAAAGGTAGTGCCCATGAAATCTTCGAGGAAAAAACCACCGATTGCGGCCGGAATCGTACCGACAATAATGGCGACAAGGAGCGTCATGTCACGACTGTTTGTCGGCATGCGTCCAATATATCGTAGAAAGGTCTGCACGAGCGCCCACAGATCATGCCAGAAATACAAAAGGACTGCCGCCGCAGTTGCGAGGTGTAATACTGCGTCAAAGGCGAGCGCATGGCTATCTGCGATACTTAGCCATGACCGCACAAGGATGAGGTGTCCGGTTGATGAGACAGGCAAAAACTCTGTGAGTCCCTGTACGATCCCTAGTATAATTGCACTAATGTATGACATATGGTACACAAAGCGCCAGTATAGCATTTTTTATACTATGATATACTGAGAAGTGATCGTGACAGTAATACAGGTGTTCTATTAGTAGGTTTGTACACTAGCAACTATTTCGTAACTCTATGAATAAAAATTCAATTGCTGTCCCAGCCGCTATTGTGATAGCCGCAGGACTCATTGCCGGCGCGATTTATCTCAATGGTAAAGATCAAAAGGCGACGACTCCTCCTGACGGAACAAAGACCACAGAAGTCACCGTTCGTCCTGTTGATCAAAAAGATCATATCCGTGGCAACCCCAACGCACCGATCATGCTCGTAGAATATTCTGACTACGAATGTCCTTTCTGTAGCCAGTTTCATGCGACAATGAGACGTGCGATAGAAAAATACGGCACTACAGGGAAAGTTGCCTGGGTCTATCGACATCTCCCACTGACACAGCTCCATCCAAATGCACCAAAGATTGCAGCCGCAAGCGAATGTGTCTCTGAGCTCGGTGGTCAAGATGCATTCTGGAAGTTCACTGACCTTGTCTTCTCCGAAAAACCGATCGAAAAGAGGAACGGGCAAGAATACCTCGGGTTTACTGACATGACACGCTTGTCAGAGTTTGCTGGACGCGCAGGTGTCGATAAAAGTAAGTTCGACCTCTGTAATAATAGTGGTAAATATGAGGATGCCATTAATACCTCTCTCTCCGAGGCGGCCGCAGCAGGAGGTACGGGAACGCCATACACACTCATTTTGGCAGGAAATCAGATCCTCTCAACCCTTCCTGGTGCTATTCCGTTTGATAACTATGGCGGGAGTGACGGAAAAACACAGTCAGGACTTGATGAGATTATCGCCAACCTCATATCACAGGACAATCCAGTACCAATAAAAAAGCCGTAAGGTAAGAGATGGTCGTTGCGTCATTAAAAAATCGCTCCTAAGAGCGATTTTTTAATGCCTCAACGAGCGCACATCCTTCGGCATCCCATGCCTGGGGATCACAGGGAGTATCCCAGAAAGTGAAGCCGTGGATGGCGTGCGCGACTTCGCGGATTGCCGTTTTAAGTGCTTCTGTGTCAGTGTGTGTGATTTCAAAAGATTCACGACGATAGGTTCCCCGTGTGTCGGGTTCAACAAAATCTAGTAGACCTTCCTGTACCTGTACGTGGCGCATCGTATCACCAGAGATCAGAAGTTGATAGAACACTAGTTGGCGTTTGAGGTTTCCTAGAGATGTTTTTGTGGTGCCCTCTATCTCACCTCGTGTTTTTGACTTGCCTGTTTTGTAATCAACGATGCGAATGGTATCCGTGGAGAGATACTCAATCTTATCAAGTTCTCCACGGAGAGTGATGATCGGTAACTCGGGGAGACCGACATCAAACGGTACGCTGATTTTTACAGCGCTTTCGGTTTCAGTGATCCACGTTCCTGCATAGGTCGCAAGATACCCGGTGAGTGCAGTCACCCCACGCGCTCGGTATGTCTCAAAATCTTTTTTTGTTAGTGGTTGACGCGCAAGTACGGTAGTAAAAATACGTAGTACCTCCTCAGAAGTGGGTGTGGTCAACTCTTTGCGACGCTCAGTGTACCACTTCAATGTCTCATCCATTGTGCTTCCATACAGAAGGTTCACATTCCGTGGTCGAGGAATATGCAACAGCGTATGAAAAAAATATTTCCACGGTGATTGAAGATAATTATTCAGTCCAGTCACTGAGAGTCCTTGATCAAGAAAACGTTTCTGTAGGAAGTGTTTTTCCTCATCCGATAGGATTGGTTGTGGAACTCGTTCTCGTATCTGAACAAAGAGAGGCTTCGCTAGAGAAGGAGTAGTTTGTTCGGTAAGATGTGAACCGATCAATGGCTCAATAAAGCGCGAAAGTACCTGCATCGTTCCTGTATCTGACACAGTGGCGTACGAGAGTGTCAACATTTTTCTCGCCCGTGTCATCGCGACGTACAGTAGCCGTCGCTCATCGTCTTCACTGGTCGTGGATCGTGCGCCTGCAAAAAGCGGCAAAGGAAGTCGGTTACTGTTTCGCCGTACACCCCAGAGCCGATCATGCACATGTGGAATGAATACGTGATCAAACTCCATACCCTTCGCACGATGCACCGTCATGATGCGCACTGCATTGAGTGGGCTGTGAAGTATACCCCCAATCGCCAAACGATACTCTTGTGCTTCTTCGAGTGCATGTAAAATGTCGGGAAGTGAGAATACAGAATGACTGTCGCATAGGATTCGGACGTACCGAAAAAAGGCACGTATGATATCGAGTACTGATAACCCATCATCTCGCCCAATAATATATGCGAGACATCCTGATCGTGAAAAAAACCGTTCAATCATTATACTGATCGGGTATTCGCGTACTTCATTGATACACGTGTCAATGATCGTCGCAAGTGTGTTACAGGCGTCAACGTCGCGCACCCCGAGTGTTGCAAGAGCGCTTTCATCATGTAACAGCATGTAGAGCGAACCAGTTTTGCGATGTGAGGTTTCCATCAAGCGATACATGTCGATATTTGAGATTCCACTATATGGCAACGTGAGTACTGGAAATAGAAGTGCGTTATCACCAAAATTCGCGACCCCACGCAAAAATGTCAAAAATCCGCACACAACGGGGTGTGTGAGTATCGGGTCATCCCCGTGCGCGACATACGGGATCTCTCGACGTTGTAACACGCTGGCAAGGACGGGCACATCGCTGTTTCGTCGTACGAGGATCGCGACTTCATGTGCGTGAGTACCACCGGCGAGCACCGTCTGGATGTGCTCAGCAATATAGGTATGCTCCGTGTCCTCATCGGGTGCATGGATGCACGCGATCTCTTGTTCATCATGATCTGCACGAGACTGTAGCCGTACGCGTGGTGAGACAGCATGCCCTTGCGCTGGCTCAATCAGCATATGTGCCGCATCCAAAATACGTTGTGTCGAGCGATAATTATCTGACAGTGAAATGCATACCGCATGTGGATAGCGGTCTGTGAAAGAGAAAAAATTCTCAAGCGACGCGCCTTGAAATCGATAAATCGCCTGTTTTTCATCCCCCACAACAAAGAGGTTTGGTTCTGAATGGAAATCAGAGAGCAGTACCAACAGCTCGTTCTGACTCCCGTTTGCATCTTGATGTTCGTCCGCAAGAATGTACTGATATTCCTCTTGTACGATTAGTTTTAAATCCTCGTCAGTCGCTAGAGTCTCAATGACCGCGATGATTGTATCCTCAAAGTCATACTGTGCCGTCGTGATGAGTGCCTGCTCGTAGGCGCTGTACAGCGCTACAAACTCCTCTGCGCGAGCGAGTGAGCGAAGTGCCTCAGTGTATGCTCCTTTCATCTTTCCTTTGTGGGCACCCTTTTCATGATAGAGGTCTACCGCACTCTCGATCGAGAGGCGTTCCGCGACAATTCGCTCCGAAAGCACAGTTGGCGTAATGTGTTCGCGTTTGACTTCAGACAGTTTTCCTAGAATATCTCGGACATAAAAATCTGGTCGTCCATCTGGGCGCAAAAGTTTTGGTCGAATTTCATCCAACAGACCTTTCACAATTCCTAGTGCGTCAAGTTCAATCAGCGGTGTCCGTCCGATGATCGCCGGAAACCGATCGGGGTAGAGACGAATCACCTCATTGCAAAATCCGTGAAATGTATGAATGCGCACGCGGTAGCCATCTTGCCCCATGAGCGCCACGAGACGCGCACGCATGGAGGCCACCCCCGACTCAGTAAAAGTAAGTGCAAGAATAGACGATGGGGCCGTGTCAGTCCGTTTTAGAATATTGGCGATGCGAAGTGCAAGGATCTGGGTCTTCCCTGTTCCTGGCCCCGCGATCACCATCACTGGCCCCTCAATCGTATCCACGGCCTGCTTTTGTGCCGTATTGAGGTTTTTATAGGCCCGGTCAAACGGGGTCTGCGTCTCCACCACCTTCTGTTTCTTTCCCGTAGCCATGGGGGAAGTATAGCAAATTCAGTGAGAATCTCTTGTACATACAAGACAAGAACGCCATGCACTACATGGCGTTCTTTTACGTAAATCCCTCATTCATCGATAGCGCACCCTCTGTGCCCTAGACATGCGTTGACGATCTGAGAACTCACCGCGGTTTCCCAATGGATGGTGGGGTATCTCAAACGTAACAACGCTCAACACATCACCCCTCTCGACAACCACAAACCGCCAATCTCCAATCAAGAAGTAGCGTGCTGGTGTACCCGGATGATGCCGCGTGCGTTCCCCTAACCATGGCGATCCACGTGAAAGTTCTTCCTTTGTATGCGAGAGCAGACTGTAAGGGTCACAAGGGTAGCCCGAGGCATAACGACCGTGCAGATCATTAAATTGTTCAAAAGCGTTTTCGGTAACCCATATGCGGTCTAAGTCTACCGGTGGATGTGGGTTCATCTTCCGACAATTATCATGTTCGTCCGCTTCACACGCTATTTCTTGAGAAACGTGTTTTTTTAGACGCATTGGCTTCTCCTATCCCTGTACACACTTCAAATAACATATACCCACTCATAGGTATACCATGCCTGCAATAGAAATCATACGTGCCGCGTACAAAAAGACCGGTGAGGGGAATCATTGGTCTCTTGTTGCTACGAGCCAATGCCAGCCTCCAATTCCTCCAAAACTTTCAACGCCTCACTATCCCCCGTCGTGAAAATCTTCCTGTAACTTCCTTTACCAAATCTTTTTTCAATGGCACGTGCAAGTGGCATTGTATCTCCCCGTATCCGTGCATGTTCTACCAACTTAAAAAAATCAGGAATCTGTCTAGATAGATAGTTAGTCAGCAAGTACCCGTTCATATACTGCATGATCCCGTACTTTACAGTATTCCCATCAAAGTTAGTAATAACCATGAGAGAACGCCCAGTAGGTCCCACTCGAGGGTCTGTAGCTATTACATAGTCAAGTAAGGCTGTATATATTTTTGCTCCTTCAGGAAAATGTTGTGCGGCAAGTTTCCTACTCTCTTTTTGTAGAGTCATCGCGAGACCCTCTTCAACTGCAGGACTATCACCTTTCTTACTGGCCTTCACATAGTGTACCCCTGACCTATCTGGAGAGTATGAATCACCCGCATGATATACGTGCCCCGTTGACTCATCTGTTACCGTCTGAACAAAGATCGAGGTCGGCGCAGCATCATGATATAACTCATGAGCGATATATAACGCTTCGATATAATTGCGCAAATGCCGTGCCGCTTCCTCTGGGTTTCCCTCTACTACTCCAGCAGGTACCTCCAAGGGGAGAAACCTCTTTTGTGCAACGGCTTCTTCTAAATGCACTGGATTCAATACTTCAGTGCTCAAATCACCAATACGTATAATACCCAACAGAGAGTTACCATATGTCGCATGTCCATCAATATCTGGAACCTTAAAAAAGTATTCACCCCAATGTATCTCTTCAATACCAAGCCTACGGAAGCCTTGTTCATAACACACCTTTTGGTCGCTCTTGAAGTCATCCATCTCTGGAGAAAATGGGATTGCCCGCTCGTGAATAGACTCCGCGTGGTCTTGAATAAATTGAGCTACTTCCCTTCTCGTTAACTGTATCAGATTCTCTTCTTTTTGATCATGCGGTACCCGTTCCTTGTTGAGATAAAACTTATCTTCGTTTGACATAGCCTCATTTATCACCATTCTCTAATACGACTTCAACCTTCTCGACTTATCGTGTTGACGAATCTTTTCGAGGGCCTTTGCCTCAATCTGGCGAATACGTTCACGAGTCACACCGAATTCTGCACCGACCTCTTCGAGGGTATGGTAGGTGCCGTCGATGAGACCATGTCGCATTTCAAGGATCTTTCGTTCTTTATCGGAAAGTGTGTCAAGGATTTCTTGTAGTTGATCCGCGAGAATGCGATGTGCGACTTCTTGGTCAGGCGCGAGGATTTTATCGTCAGCAATAAAGTCAGAGAGACGGGAACGGTCGTCTTCGTCGCCGATGGGGAGCTCCAACGAGATGGTGTCTTGGCTAATTTTTTCAATTTGATAGACTTTTTCGACTTCGATATCCATTTCTGCGGCAATCTCTTCGGGCATTGGATCGCGTCCGAGGTCTTGTGAGAGACGTCGAGAGACCTGCTTGTATTTTGCCATCGTCTCAACCATGTGCACTGGAATACGAATGGTACGTGATTGGTCCGCAAGCGCACGAGTAATCGCTTGTCGGATCCACCATGTGGCATAGGTTGAAAACTTGTATCCTTTTGTGTGATCAAACTTATCGACAGCTTTAAAGAGTCCAAGATTCCCCTCTTGGATGAGATCAAGTAGGGTCAGATCGGGGCTACGGCCGGAATATTTTTTTGCGATGGAGACCACGAGACGAAGATTGGCACGGGCGAGTAAGTTACGCGCCTCACTATCGCCATCAATAATACGCTTTGCGAGATCTCGTTCTTGTACGGCGGTGAGCAGTGGAAATTGACCAATTTCGCGAAGGTATATTTGGATAGAATCATACCCGCTGTCACCACGTCGGTATACATTACGTCGGTCAAGTGTCGTTTCAGGCACATCTTCTCCGAGCATACCACCGCTTTCAAGCACATCAATACTTGCCGCGGCAAGTCGCTCATAAATCTCTTCCAGAAACACGACATTGTTTTCAATGGTAGGAAATGATCGCAATATCTCATCATAGGTGATATAGCCACGCATGCGTCCGCGCTCGATGAGTTCTACCGCCTTCCCTTCGTCATTGCGAGATACGTGTTTGTGTGTTGCTGGTTGGGCGGACGTTCGTTTCGTACTTGTTTTTGGTGCACGACGAACACCACTGCGGAGGCTCTTTTTGTTGGTAACTCGAGTCGGTTTCTTTTTGGATCGTATGCTTGGTTTTGTGGCTCGAGCGTGTACCGTACGTGTTTTTACCACCTTCTTTTTGGTTTTCTGTATTCGACGAGATACCGATTGTACCCTCTTTTTAAGCCCTTTTTTAAGCTTTTTGGTGGGTGTTGTTTTTTTGCGAGTTGCCATATGAAAGAGAATTAGTTCCTATAATACACAATTTTTAGCTAAAAGCCCATAAACTGTTGTGTTGGGTCAAATGTATTGCCGAGTGCACTGAGCCGTTTCTGTACTGAGGAACATTCGGTAAGTGCCGTGTGGATTGCTTGTTCATCACCATGTCCTTCTGCCTCACGTAGGGCAGTGCGTGCAACCATAAGTGCGCGCTTCAATACTCGCTCAGTGATTTCTTTCAAATAGGTGCGTAATTGCGTTTGTAACTGTGTCAGGGACAGTTCTCCACACTGTAGTTCTGTTTCAAAAATAAGTTTGTTTTGATCCTGTTCTCCAATGTCGGTTGTGCTACGCCACGCATCTTCACCAATACTCTCTTTGAGGGCTGTGCGGAGCAGATCAGTATTGATATGCTCTACTACAGTGGTGTTCGAGAGTTGTTGTTCTTGCCACAGGATAATTCCATAGACCACATGCACTAATTCGTCGGTGCGATAGGTCCCTGTTGTAGGCACCGTGTCTGCTACAGAATCGTGGCGATCGGCACCTGTCTCCTTTGACGCTTCACCAATAGAAGGTTGGATGCGTGTTGACACTTCAGCAAGTCGTTCAATTTCATAATGTACGGCATCTCTGGTAGTTGATAGTGCGGTACTGACAACCTCTTCAAAATGTTCACGATCAATTCTGCTTGGTATGCGAAGAATCATCGGTAATACATGATCTCGCACCGCAAGTCGAAATGCTCGTTCGTCTCGAGTAGCGGTGCGCAGGATGGCAATGAGAAACTCTACAACAGTCAACGCCTCGCGCACGGCCGTTTTAAACAACGTAGGGTCCACAGCAATAAGATCGGCGGGGTCTTTCCCTTCTGGGAGCATTGCCACTTTCACATCCATATCTCGGGCGAGCATAATGTGTGCCGCACGGCGGACGGAATTGATCCCTGCACGATCGGCGTCCAGCGCAAGCACGACCCGCGACGAGAGACGTTGTAACAGGTCAGTGTGGTGTGTTGAGAGTGCGGTTCCCGAGATAGCGACCGTATTCTTAAATCCGGCTTGATGCGCAAGTACAAGGTCAAACTGTCCTTCAACGATCAAAGAGAAATTGCTTGTTCGAATACTCTGTTTTGCAAGGTGATACCCAAATAATATGTGTGATTTCTGATAGAGTGGTGTCTCTGGTGAGTTAACATATTTTGGTAATGCTGAATCGGTACTCATCGTACGTCCCGAAAATGCGACGATTCGACCAGCAGAATCCGCGATAGGAAACATGATACGGTTACGAAACACATCGTAGAGGGCATTTCCTTCAGTTGCGTGTTTAATGAGTCCCGAGCGCAACATCAGTGCATCAGTAAATCCTTTCTGTGTAAGATGATCACGGAGATTTCGCCAGCCATCGGGCACGTATCCAATGCGCCACTTCGCGACCGAGTGATCAGAAACACCTCGTTTTTTTACGTAGACTTGCGCATCGCTCTGTGTCTGTAGATTTGACTCAAAATATGTTGTGGCTGTGTCTAGAAGCGCATACATCGCTTCCCGCTCAGTCCGTTGTTGTGGATTCTGTGGCGTAAGCTCCACATGTGCACGTTCTGCGAGCATCTTCAGTGCACCTTTGAAATCCACCCCCTCCATCTCTTCAATAAACCGAAAAATATCACCACCTTTCCCTGAAGAAAAACAGTAGTACATACCGCGCTCAGGCGAAACAAAGAACGATGGCGTCTTCTCGTTGGTGAATGGTGATTTGCCCTTAAAGTGCTTCCCTACTTTTTGTAATTGGACATAAGAACCTACCACGTCAACAATGTTGAGCCGCTCTTTTATTTGTTCGACTGCGTTATGCATACGCGGATGTGTGAGTGAATCTACTCCCCTCCGACCGCCAGACGCACACGGTATGTTCCTCGCAAAAGCAAGCTAGGGACCCCTATGCTCCGCGTCGCAGTGATGCGGCCTCGATCATCTTTTGCTTTGGACTGCCTGGAAAACCAGTACCAGCAGGAATGAGTCGGCCGATGATAACGTTTTCCTTGAGTCCCACGAGACGATCCTCGCTTCCTTTGATGGCTGCATTAATCAAAATGCGTGTGGTATTTTGGAAAGATGCGGCCGAAAGGAAGCTCTTACGGGTGAGGGATACTTCAGTGATACCAAGCACGAGCTTGTCAGCTTTTGCGAGTTCCTTCCCTTCTTCTTTGAGTGTACGGTTTGTGAGTTCAAGATGCCATTCCTCAACGATGTCCCCAACAGTGTATGCACTATCTCCAGAACTAGTAATCTTGAGGCGAGAAAGCATCTGTTTAACGATCAGTTCAATATGCTTTCGAGCGATGGTCACTCCTTGTAGTTCATACAACTTACTTGTTTCTGCAATAATATATTCTTGAAGTGCCTGTTCACCGCCATACTTGAAGATTTCTGTGAGGATCGCCGAACCGTCCGTTAATAGTTGTCCCATGGCCACTCGCTCACCTTCTCGGACAAGTACCGTGCGGCGATAGTGGATTGAATATTCGATGTTGTCACGCTTTTTTGAGGCACTCAGAGCTCCAACCTCTGGCATAACCACAATGGTCTTTTCACGACCTTCGGTACGAATCTCTACGATGACGCCATCGGTCTTTGAAACCACCGCAGGAATTTTTGGTGCTCGCTTTTCAAACACTTCCTCCACACGAGGCAATCCTTGTGTCACATCTCCACCAACTGACGCGGTACCACCGGCGTGCTTGGTATTCATCGTCAGCTGTGTACCTGGTTCCCCAATAGCCTGCGCGGCAATTGTCCCCACCGCTTCTGCAATCTCAACCATTTTATTTGTCGTGAGATCAATACCATAACACTGCTGGCAGACACCACGGAGTGTCCTACAGGTCATCGGAGAGCGAACAGATACTGCGGGTATCCCAGAATGCTCGATAGAGAGCGCCTCACTCCGTGCGAGCAAATGTCCTTTTGTAAATAATACGGTACCATCAGCGTCTACTACATTTGCGGCAAGAACTCGTCCACGAACTGCTTTTGAGAATGCGATCTCAATACCAGAAGCGCTGATGCGATTGATGAGAATACCTTCTTTTGTCTTACAATCTGCTTCAGTAATAACGGCATCTTGTGCGACATCAAAGAGACGCCGGGTGAGATATCCTGCCTTTGCGGTCTGTAGCGCCGTGTCCGCAAGACCCTTTCGTGAACCATGTGTCGTAATGAAGTACTCAATGGGACTCATACCTTCTTTCATCGATGAAACCACGGGGAATTCAAGTGTCTCACCACGTGTATTCACGATCAAGCCTTTCATGCCTGCCATCTGTGCGATCTGTCCGAGACTCCCGCGAGCGCCTGATTGCCACATATCGTGCACAGAACCCATCGGGTCAAGCATGTTCGGCATGACCTTTTCAAGGTCTGTTTTGGCGCGGTGCCAAATTTCAATCACAAATCGTCGACGTTCGTCGCGCGAAAGTAATCCTTTCATGAATTGATCCATGATATGTTGTTCTTCTTTTCGCGCTCCTGCAATGATCTCCTTTTTTTCCTCCGGTACACGCACGTCATCAATACCCCAGGTCACTCCGGAGCGTGTCGCATACGTAAACCCAATCGACTTTATCTTATCGATTATTTTTGGTATTGCGTCCACTCCCTCTACCTCAATCACGTCCACCACAACACCAAAGAGTGAGCGTTGAGAGATGACATCGTTAATAAAGACATGGTGTGACGGAAGTACACTATTGAATAAGAGACGGCCCACCGAGGTTTCAAAGAGACGCCCGCCAAATTGCGCATACTTCTCAGTATCAGTACCGAGCACTTTGATCTGCGCACGAAAGTCAATGATGCCAAAATCGAATGCAGTAATAGCAGCATTCGGTGATTCAAATGCCTTTCCTTCACCGAGTACACCGGGAATAATTTTTGTCATCCAATAACATCCCAGTGCCATATCGAGCAACTTTTCAGATACCACTGGCTCGGCGCTACCCGGCTTAAGGATATTCTTGTTTGCGGACATGATTTCGCGTGCTTCCATTTGTGCTTCTGCGGAGAGAGGGACGTGTACTGCCATCTGGTCACCATCGAAATCCGCATTAAAGGCGCGACAGACGAGCGGATGTACTTGGATTGCATTCCCTTCAATCAACACCGGTCGAAACGCCTGAATACCTTGACGGTGCAGGGTTGGTGCGCGGTTTAGGAGCACATACTTCTCCTTAATGACATTTTCGAGAATTGACCACACCTCCGGCACATTGTCTTCAATCAGACGTCCGGCGCCACGAATGTTGTACGCAAGTTCCTGTTTGAGGAGTTGTGAGATGACGAATGGGCGAAAGAGCTCAAGGGCCATGTGTTTTGGTAGACCGCATTGGTCAAGCGCAAGGTCTGGACCAATCACGATCACTGAACGTCCCGAGTAATCAACACGCTTTCCGAGCAAGTTTTGACGGAAATAGCCTTGCTTACCCTTGAGGTAGTCAGAAAGGGACTTCAGCGGTCGACGCTGTGCCTGACTCATCGTCGAGTATGCAGTATTGCCATGACGAATCGAATTATCGACGAGCGCATCTACTGCTTCCTGCAAAATACGTTTCTCATTTCGCAAGATAACGTCTGGCGCATGAATATCGATCAGTTTCTTGAGACGATTGTTGCGGTTGATTACTCGACGATAGAGATCATTGAGGTCGCTTGACGCATGACGGCCACCCTCGAGCGCCACCATAGGACGCAGTGCGGGAGGGATCACTGGCAGGCGTGTCAGAAACATCCAGTCAGCATGCACACCTGAAGAAATCATTCCACGCAAGAGCGATAGACGCTTATCGAGTTTCGCGCGCTCCGCCGCACCAGCAGTTTCTCGCTCACCTTCAAGGGTTTTAAGCAACGTTTGTAGATCAAGTTTTTTGAAGAGATCAAATAATGCCTCGGCACCAATTTTTGCGTCAAAGAGGGTGCTGTACTTCATCGAGTAGCGATGGTAGTGCACTTCGTCAAGCACCATACTTACCCGAATACTTTCAATCTCACGTTTAACCTCATCTAGTTTTGTCTTTAGTTCCTCACGTGCTGTGTCTGACGTGAGTTCTCTGAGCTTTGTTTTATATTCTGTATCCAGTTCTTTCAGTAACCGATTGCGCTCCTCCGTACTTACTTTTGTCACAATGTATCCCGCAAAATAGACTACTTTTTCAACATCTGTGGCAGAAATACCGAGGATAAGTGCGATACGTGATGGCACTCCACGCAAAAACCAAATATGCGAGACCGGTACACATAGGTCAATGTGTCCCATACGCTCACGACGAACGATTGATCGCGTAATCTCAACACCACATTTCTCACAAACGATCCCCTTGTAGCGAATACCACGATATTTCTTGCAGGCGCACTCATAGTCCTCAACTGGCCCAAAAATACGTTCATCAAAAAGACCATGCCGTTCTGGACGCTGGGTGCGATAGTTGATCGTCTCTGGCTTTGTTACTTCCCCGTGTGACCATTCAAGAATACGCTCCGGAGACGCGAGCTTGAGCGAAATATGATCAAACTGTGCTGGCATATGTGTTCGTGGAGGCATAATAGAAAGAAAGATAGCGATTAATACTGTCGATCAGCGTCTCGTCGCAAGTCGACATCAAGCGCCAGACCACGAAGCTGATTCACTAACACATTGAATGACGCTGGTGTATGCGGATGACTGATGGCTTCTCCACGGACAATAGCATCAAACGCCGCTGATCGACCAATGATGTCGTCTGATTTGATGGTGAGCATTTCACGAAGTGTGTACGCGGCACCATAGCCCAAGAGTGCCCACACTTCCATTTCTCCAAATCGCTGACCGCCGACCTGCGCCTTCCCACCGAGCGGTTGCTGGGTGATCAGTGAGTACGGACCAATCGAACGCATGTGGATCTTGTCTTCAACCATGTGGTGTAACTTCAGAATATACATGTATCCAACGGCAATTTTTTGGTTGAATGTCTCCCCCGTACGACCGTCGCGCAACCACAACTTGCCATCCCCAGGAAGACCGGCGCGCACGAGCTCTGCTTTGATCTCGTCTTCAGTTGCTCCTGCAAAAGGTGGCACGATTGCCTGATAGCCAAGCGTATGTGCGGCCATACCGAGGTGCAACTCAAGAATTTGTCCAAGGTTCATACGACTCGGCACCCCAAGCGGTGTAAGAATCACATCGATTGGCTGACCATCCTCCGTGTACGGCATGTCTTCCTCAGGAAGAATACGTGAGACCACACCCTTGTTTCCGTGTCGTCCCGCCATTTTATCGCCAACCGACACATTGCGTACCTGTGCAATGGTGATGTGAATACGTTTAATCACCCCACTTTCGAGCTGATCTCCTTGTTCACGTGAAAATACTTTAACCCCAATGATACGACCCCTCTTCCCTGCCTCCAAACGAAGTGATGTATCTTTTACGTCCTTTGCCTTCTCACCAAAAATAGAACGGAGGAGGCGTTCTTCTGGTGTCAGCTGTGTCTCTCCTTTTGGTGTGACCTTCCCGACGAGAATATCGCCCGGACGCACTTCTGCCCCAACACGAATGATGCCACTTTCATCAAGGTTGCGAAGCTTTTGGTCGCTTACGTTTGGAATGTCAGAGGTTGTCACTTCTGGTCCGAGTTTTGTATCACGCACCGAGACGTCAAGCTCGTCCATGTGAATTGAGGAAAATTTACTCTGCTTGACGATCCTTTCCGAAATAATGATCGCGTCCTCATAATTAGCACCTGACCAACTCATAAAGGCGACAAGCATGTTCTGCCCAAGTGCAATCTGTCCTTGATCAGTACTTGAGGTATCAGCGAGCACGTCACCACGCTTTACCTCTTGCCCAAGAGATACTACCGGTCGGTGATAAAACGCTGAAAAATCATTCGTTCGTTGAAATACCGTCAGTGCATATGTATGACTTTTACCGGTCTTTGATTTGAGTATGATGTGCTTTGCGTCAACCGCCGTCACTTCGCCCGCGTCATCGGCAATAATGATGCGCCCTGTATCACGAGCTGCCAATTCTTCAATCCCTGTCGCCACAATCGGCACCTCTTGTGTCAGACATGGCACCGCTTGCTTCTGCATATTTGAACCCATGAGTGCACGGTTTGCATCGTCATGATTCAAGAATGGAATCATGGATGTCGCGACAGAAAATGCCTGATTAGTAGCGATGTCAAGAAAATCAACCTCAGCTTGAGGCACAATCGTTGGTTCTCCATGAGATCGTGCCTCTGCAAAATCACCAACAATCTTGTCGTCTGCATCGAGTTCAGTTGCCGCGTGGGCAATAACATGCTGTTCCTCTTCGTGCGCATTAAGGAAGACAATTTCATCTGTTACTACTCCCTTTACCACCTTCGCGTAGGGCGTTTCAATGATACCGAAACGGTTGACTCGTGCATACATCGCAAGACGCACAATCAACCCAATGTTCGGACCCTCTGGAGTTTGAATTGGACAAATACGCCCGTAGTGAGAGGGGTGAACATCGCGTACATCAAAGCCTGCTCGTTCGCGTGTGAGACCTCCCGGCCCAAGTGCAGAGAGTGTACGGAGACCCTCGAGCTCCGCGAGCACATTCTGTTGTGGCATGAACTGCGCAAGTTGGTTGGTCGTATAAAATTCCTTAATTGCCGCTTGGAGTGGTCGTGGATTGATTAGTTGAATGGGCAAGGAAGTCTCTGATTCAATCGTCGACATGCGATCTTGAATGTTACGCTTCATGCGTGTGAGACCCACTCGAATTCGCTGGATGATCATCTCGCCAAAATAACGAACACGACGAAATCCAAGATGATCAATATCATCAGGTTGCGCATCTGGTGTATGGTTTTGCACCATGATGTGCTTCAAGATTGTGACGAAGTCATCAAGGTAGACACCTTTCCCCACTACCTCCTTCTTGCTATGTGTGTGATTAAAACGATGGTCAAAATGGTACCGTCCAATCTCAGAGAGATCATATCGTTCTTCACTAAAGATAGATCGGACAAACTCCCGCGCATTCTCCACTGTCGCCAAATCACCGTCACGAAGTCGTTTGTAGATTTCAATATAGGACTCATCGACCGTTTTTGCAGGATCCTTCTCGAGGGTTGCTGTCATGTATTCCTTACCTTGTGGTACATCTTTGACAAGTGCGAGCATGTCCTTCTCTGTCTCAGCCCCAAGAACACGCAAGAGTGACGAAACCGGAAACTTTCGTTTTCGATCAATTTTGACGTAGATGACCCCATCTGCCTCTGATTCAATCTCTACCCACGCACCACGCAATGGGATAATTTTTGCCCCAAAATATGTTTTTCCTTTCGTTTCAGAGGCAGTAAAGAAAATACCGTACGATCGCGCAAGCTGTGGAACGATCACACGTTCAACGCCATTGATGATGAACGTTCCGTGCTCTGTCATCAGTGGAATATCCGTGAGAAAAATCTCCTGCTCTTTCTCTCCACCAAACGTTTTATTTTTCAGTACTACCGTGACCCGCACCGGTGCATCATAGGTAAGTTTATTCTCCTTTGCGTGTTCAGGACTACACTTCGGTGTGCCAACGACGTACTTTTTGAAATGCAGTTCAAACTTCTTCTCAGAATAGTCACTGATTGGTGAAAATTCTTTAAATACCTCCTTGAATCCTTCCTCAATTAACCACGAGAAAGATTCTCGTTGCGGCTTGATCAAATCCGGCAAGGCCACTCGTGGTGCACGATATCGCTGAAAGTATTTTTTTGGCAGTACAACCGATCCGTGGTCATTTTGATGTGCCATATCTATAGAATTACAGAATACCGTGATTGTATGGACAAACATACAATCAGCACTAATAATTTACCCCATCAGACACGAAAAAGACCGCACTATTGTGCGTACGCCCAAAACCCATCCCTACCGAATGTGTGTTAGCATCACCTAAAAATTGGAATTAGATTTAGTAAGTGTGCCCTTTGTATAAAAACCGTATAACCAAAACTCAATCCGTACGGTAGGTGTATGCCTATAAGATATCAGACTACCCAAAATCCGTCAACTGCTGTGGGTGTGTACAATACCAAGCCTCTGCTTCTGTGGAGGAACCACTGTTTCCCACCCCTATACCGGATCTATCCATCGTGAGCTATATCCTGTGCATCAAGGGTAATTGAACCACCTTGACTCAGTTTATGGGTTATGATCTTTTCAGCGATTGCTTTCTCCACAGTATCTTGGATGAATCGTCGGAGAGGGCGTGCACCAAATGCTGGATCGTATCCACGAGATACTGCCACGGCAACTAATGCGTCAGTGATCTTGAACGTAATATTTTGTTGTTTTTTTAGACGCCCTGCGAGCTGAATGAACATCAGAATAGCCACCTGTCGCAACTGTTCTGGTGACAACGGCTGAAACATAATTGTTGCATCAAAACGATTGAGGAGCTCAGGTCGAAATAACCCTTCCTGTTGAATCTGATTCAATATCTCAGTTTTCTTTGTACCCGGTTGTATACCAGCCTGAACCATTTTTTGTATAAGGGATGCACCGGCGTTTGAGGTCGCAATAATGATGGTATTACGCATGTTCACATGCTGACCAAATGCGTCGGTAAACATCCCTTCATCAAGAATCTGGAGGAACAGGTCAACTACTTTTTTGTGTGCCTTTTCAAACTCATCAAAGAGAAGGACCCCGTACGGAGAGGACCGGATACGGCTGCCAAGAATACCGGGATCCTTCTTTTCGGACGATCCGATCAGATGTTCCAGACCATCGTCACCTTGGTACTCTGTCATATCAAAACGCATGAGTACATCTTCGCCACCAAAATAAAAATCTGCAAGGGCTTTGGCGGTCTCGGTCTTCCCCACTCCCGTCGGCCCCAAAAAGAGAAAGGATCCAATGGGCCGTTTTGGTTCACCAATTCCCGTGCGTGCTCGGCGAATAGTATTCGCAATTGCGTCAACAGCTTCAGTTTGACCAACAATACGTTGGTGTAACAAATCCTCCAAGTGCATCAGTTTTTCTTGCTCTGGTTGCGTGATTTCGCCAAGTGGCACTTTGGTCTTTACCCCCACATAGTCAGCAACCACGTCCGGGGTCACCATCACAATATTCTTTGAAACACTATAGTTTATTAACTCTCCCGCAAGATCAAGCGCTCGTTCCGGTAATGCGCCAGTAACAAGATACCGTGTGCCCGCTTCAGCAATCTTTTTCAGTGCGGGGTATGTGAGTATCACCGCTCCACGTGCCTGCGCTTCGAGATAGGGGACCGTGTCTTGTAAAATTGACACGAGCGTGTCCTCAGTAGGTTCGACGATTTCCACTTTTGTAAAATGTGTCATCAATTCCGTATCATTTTCCATCACTGTACGAAATGAAGTAGTATCGGCAAGTGCGACGAGATGAAGCTGACTGCTCGCGAGATATGGAGCAAGAACATGTGTTACTGCAATCCCGACTGTTTTGAGAGATTCTATAAATTCTGGAAACTGTGGTATCACCAAGATTACATCCCCGGCATACACTGCTTCAGTAAAAATCTTTAGAAGAATACTTTCAATCTCTCCCTGTGTTTTTCCTGCAGAGATGAGCGCAGGACCATTCAGGGTAAAGATACGTTTTGACTCGAGCTCTGGGAACACACGCCCTTGAAGAATCATCTGTTCCAATGCGTACACAAGTGTTGCTTTCCCTGTCCCCGGCTCACCCACAACAACCACATTTGCACTGATGTTTTTAAGGAGCGCACTCTCAAGAATCTGTAACTCACTGTCAAATCGAATGAGCGTGAGTGGCGGGAGAGGAGCAAGATGTGATTGAACCGTAGCCGCAAATTGTAGAAGTGTGTATACCGGACCGTATGCCCACGTCTTTGCAATACCAGGAATGCGACCGAGTCGCTCCCGTGACCACCAACGTCTCTCTTGATCATGATGGTCGATACCTTGTTCTACCCACTGCGCAGTACTTTGTATGACATGTTCGTCGACTTGTTTACTCACTAACAACTCATGAAACTGCTTGTCATGGGTGGCAATCAGTCCAACAAGATCGCCAAGCGTGATATCACGATTCGCGGGGAGCGCTGCCAGAGAGACAGAGAACTCTTCCAGCGTCGGTTGAGTAGTCGTTGTATGTTGCAAAAGAAATGCTTTGTACTCCTCGGGTATGATACCGAGGCGAATGAGTAGCGTTGTTCCTGTGTCTGTCTCGAGAAGGGCGGAGAGAAAGGAAATCCACGAAAATACTCCATGTACAGAGACACCATAAAACCA
Organism: uncultured Candidatus Saccharibacteria bacterium; assembly: GCA_964614265.1. GTDB lineage: Bacteria > Patescibacteriota > Minisyncoccia > Phycocordibacterales > UBA918 > JACQKD01. Next base: position 21,073 of record CAZTKT010000013.1, read on the forward strand.
GAGTTGTGCAGCAAAATAATTAAAGTGTTCGGCAAGATTGTCCGACGTGATATCTCCGTGTTTATCATACGTCGTTGATTCAACAAAACGATCTACGGCAAAGACAGTCAAACG
>CAZTKT010000014.1:0-21143 GCA_964614265.1 uncultured Candidatus Saccharibacteria bacterium
CACAGCATACAATCTAACTAACAAGGAAGGTGTGCAATGAAAGGGGTCCAGTCCACCGCTTCTTTCAAAGTTAGATATTTTTCTTGAGTCATAGATTCAACTTTTATAGTGTAGCTCTTTTATTTTGGTCTGGCAAGAATTGGCAGGGTTTGCTATGATGACATAACTATGAGTATGAAGATGACACTTAACCAAAAAATTGACTGGGTGAAAGACCTACTGTCTGGGCAACACTCTTTATGGAATCGAAGTGATTTTTATATTCCTACACAAGACATATCTACTGACGTTGCAGGACATTTCTGGGAGATTATTCAGAAGTTTGAGCGCGAGGGACTCGTGAAAAAAGCGTATCTTGGGTATGCGGGACTTTTTGATGCTGACCACAAACCAGAGGTGTTTGAAACAATTGGCGATGACGGAAAGATTCCAAAGTTTTCCTATAAGGACGATGAGGACAAAAAGACAAAGACGGTGAAGTTGATACCAACTTACTATATTGAAATTGATAAGAAAAACTGGGTAGACGATAAAAAGCTCACGAAAGAGGGGGTTGAAAGTGCGCCAAAGGCGCGGATGATTGAGAAGGAAAGAAATAACTTTTATCTTGATAGGCAAAAGTTAAACTTCACGACTGACGACTCAATTCATTTTAGGCTACTCGATACTCTCTATGGCGAGGATGGCGAGGGTAGGTTGCTGTGTTATGAGGTGCTCGATAAAGCGCTTGTCAAACTCGGTGAGGAGCAGTTGGATGACCACGACAAAATACTCATGCGTATACGAAATGCCGTTCATGGCGGATTGTATAATCGCGTCAGCAAAAACCTTGCGGAATATGTGAAGATTCGTCCGCGAAAAGGCATCGAACTGTTAAATCCGTCTCGTTCCTAGCTTCCGTTTACAATCGTTTACAACTGTTTGTTGATAACCGCTCGGCACTGATGCGCCGAGCTTTGTTTTTTGCGCTTTTTGAATAAGGTCGGGAGCTTTGTAAGCGATACACAACACCTCTCGATACTGAAAAAATGTCACCATGCAAGATGAAAACATTGCAGTGAGTGATTTGGGCTTAGCGTCTCTTTTGGTGACGCTCCAAGTTCAAATGGTCGGCATGGAGCGTGCGAACGAAAAGCGTGTCAACTTTTTATTCGTGCAAGTTGAGGGTATCGAAAAAGTCGTTAGCGACTACTGGGCTGGCGTTGAAATCTCTGTATCGGTACAGAGTCTTTTTAACAATCAGAAATTACTCAAGAATCGCTTGTATGCGTTCAAATAATGCAACTCACCCCGCAACAAATGACGATGCTTCGTAAGCCCTTCGATGATGTGGGAGCCTTCCACGGACGTTCAGAAGAAGAAACAATACGGCTACTAGGGGATATCGCCCAGATTTATGTCACGCTCGCTCGAATGAACTTACGCTCGAAACAAGAGTCAAACATCAACCAATAAAAATATGGAAAATAGCATTGATAAGCAGATTCAAACGGAAAACATTGAGCCAGACTGGGAGTTTTGGAGTTGGGCGGCAAAGGTAGAGAAAGACTGGATCGAATCATTACCACGATTCACTGATAAGGAACTTCTGGGCATCTTTCCAGAAGCAAAAACAATTCTCCCGTTGAAGATTCGGGAGTGGAAAGAAGAATTGTGCCGCGTTAGGAATCTTATCAAAAGCAAGTTGCGTGTTATTTATCGACAATCTGATCCAGGGAGGCGTTGGGTTGGGCTAGAAGTCCTCAAACAATCAGGCGGGCAAAGATTTACGGAAATACAGCGACACATAATGCGCTTACAAAAACAGCTTGCCGTCTCTCAAGATAGGAAACCAAAAGACGGAGCAATTACCCAAGAGCGCGTCCAGCAAGCTCTTTTCGTTCCGCTTGCAGATATTGTCGCACAACGTATGAAGCTCCGCAAAAGCGGCAAGACATTTACCGGTTTGTGTCCTTTCCATAATGAAAAAACATCCTCTTTCCATATCTATCCCGCAGACAACCGTTTCTACTGCTTTGGTTGTCAGAAAGGAGGAAATGTTATCAATTTCGTGCGGGAACTTGAAGGACTTTCGTTTCGAGAGGCAATTGAATACTTAACGCGATAAAAATATGGAAAACTTTTTGGAAAAACAATTTAATACAATCGAAGAAGAGATACGCAATGAGACTGACTTTTCTCCACAAGCCGTAGTTGTTCGTTTCGCTGATATTCAATCCGAACCAATCAGTTGGTTATGGCAAGGGCGCATTGCGCGAGGAAAAGTTACATTGATTGTAGGAGACCCTGGGCTTGGAAAAAGTCTACTGACCACTACCTTGGCGGCGATTGTATCGAAAGGCTATTTATTCCCCGTTGATAATTCACAGGCTCCGATTGGCGATGTGGTATTGCTATCCGCCGAAGATGATGCGGCAGACACTATTAAGCCTCGCCTTGAAGCGGCGGAAGCTGATTGTGAGCGCATACGTATATTGAAAGCTGTTCAAGTGGATGATGAAGGTACACAGATTCAGCGCATGTTCTCATTAAAGAAAGATATTGCGATACTGGAAAAATTATTGTCCGATCTACCAGAGTGCCGACTCCTCATCATTGATCCAATTTCCGCGTATCTTGATGGCACGGAAAGCCATAACAATTCTGATGTGCGTGGATTACTTGCTCCATTAGCTGCACTGGCGGCACGCTACAAAATAGCAATTGTTGCGGTAAGCCATCTCAATAAGGGGGGTAGCGGTAATGCGCTGTACAGGGCAATGGGTTCATTGGCTTTTGTGGCCGCCGCGCGTGCAGCGTATGTTGTAACAAAAGACGAACAAGACTCCCAGCGCAGACTGTTTCTACCTGCAAAAAATAATCTCGCGCAAGATACTACTGGACTGGCATACACAGTCCTTACCGCATCAAACGAAGCGCCTGTTATTGCGTGGGAATCGGAGCCGGTGGAAATGACAGCCGATGAGGCACTCGCTGTTTCAAAACCAGACGAGGAACGAACTGCCACTGATGACGCTGTTGATTTACTAAATTTTTTCTTATCCGATGGGTCGATGAAAGCATCTGAAATACAGAAAGAAGCACGCAGTGCTGGAATCAGCGAGAAGTCTTTGCGTCGAGCGCGTGAGAGGTTGGGTATCAAGCCGAAAAAATCTAGTTTTGGTGGGGGCTGGGAGTGGGGTTTGACCGAAGATGCCCCAAGGAGCCAAGATGCCCAGTCAAAAGAAGAGGGCATGTTGGCTGATTCAGGGCATCTTCGGGGCGAACTTGCACCTTGATAACTAACCTTGCCAATACCTGCCATGGTGCTATACTCAACTTGCGACCTACAGTTTTGAATACTTGCACAGGGTATTTGCCTTTTACGGCTCCAATTGCGGGCTGAAAGTGGCAGCTATCCTCCACAATTGGTTGCCTTGTGCAATTCAATACTGTGGGTCGCAGGCTCTGGCTGTCACTTTTTTGTGTTACGGACACTCGTATACCACTTAAGTAAAAACATTATGAGCCCACTAACTGAAAGAGCATTAAGAACAATCAAAGACCCAGAAACTGGGTGCGCTTCTTACGATGTGCAGGCTTTTCAAGAGTGTCGCCAAGCATATTTCTTGAAACAGCAAAATCAGATACTACAAAAAAACCAGCAAACGGTTTCAAACACACTAGACGAAAATGCTCAACTTAAAATCCAGATGGAGGGAATGCGGGGTGAGCTTGAAATGCTCAAATCACAACAGGTAACACAGCAGGCAATGACGGAATCAGATTATAAAACTCAACCCGCAAGCATTGGCTTCTTCGGCAGTAGCTTTCCGTGGCTGTATATTTTGTTTCTTGTCGCGGCTATTGTCGTAACCGTTTTTATCACTAAATACCTAACTAAAAAACTATGAAAAAAATCTTAATTGCCCTCGCTTTGTCACTTTCTCTTTTTGGAAGTGTAGCAAATGCTCAAACAGTTAAGCCTGTTGACCAAACCTCTATACAGGCACAAATAGACGTGCTTGTTAAAAGGTTACAATTGCTCCAACAATTACTCCGACAAAGGGTTGAAATCGCAGAGCTTAAACTGCAAGCCAAAACTCAAACTCAAACATCCGCAACGCCCCCAGTAATAATCCGCGAAATAAGAACCCGCGAAATCCCAGTCGTAAAATCAGTGCCTGTGTCAAAGCCCAACGGAAGAGAGGTGGAAACAACCGAATTGAAAAACAAAATAGGTTCTGCTCTTCAGAAGCTTGATGTACAAATTGCAGATGCCAAAGTGGAGTTAGCTTTAGCAAAGGCAGCTGTTGCAAATGCTCCCGTATCAACCCACAAAACAGGATGCCAAGGTGTGAGAACGGGGAATGGTTGCCAGTTATCTGCGAAACCCATTGGCTTTAATGTTTCTGTTTATGTGCATGGTGATGTACTCGCTCAACTAATCGGTAGGAAAGAGCAATTGAATAAAATTCGTACCAAGCTGGAAGATGGCGACATCACCACACTGACTGAAGAAGAGATAGAATTCGTGAAATACATATCAAATCTATGAAATGGAAAGACACCTCAAAAGCAATCGCAGTAGTATTGTTTGTTGGGACTGCATTTTTTGCAGTTGTTCTTGGTCTGAATTATTTGCGGGTGAGCAACGCAATGCTTGAAGAGACAAAGCGTAACAATATATTTCAGCGACACTTGAGTTATGAAAATGGGCTTATACAACAAGACATCATGTGTCGTGAGTTAGGAAAGTTGAGTGGAGCTCATAATGATTACTACTTCGATATTAACTTGAAGCGATGTGTGCCAGATATATCAACTGGTAATTTATACGAGGATAGTAAGCTCACGGTTGGCAAGTACAGAGGAATGATGACCGATGATCATATCAGGAATTATTATCGTTTTTTCTCTGAATTTCGTGAACCAGAACCGTGGAATCCAAATACTACAGGCGAACAATAAAGATGATGGGTTGAAACTGTAATACTGGGTGTCAAAGAGTCATAGAAACACAAAAATGAACACAAAAACCACTAACATAAAAGCAGTTGATTATTGCAGGGTATCGAGCCGTGAGCAGGAGGAAACGGGATACTCACTACCAGCGCAAGAGAAATTACTTGATGAGTACGCGCAACGTAAAGTTTTTCATGTAGTCAAAGTGTTTTCTGTCGCTGAATCGGCAAGTGGTGCGAAGCAGCGCAAAGTATTCTCGGAGATGATGGACTACATGCAACGTAACAAAATTGCCGTGATGCTGTGTGAAAAGGTTGACCGTCTCACTCGCAACTTAAAAGAAGCAGTGATGGTGAATGACTGGCTTGAAGCGGACGAATCGAGGAGTATTCATTTTGTGAAGCAAAATCTTGTGATTCATAAGAATGCAAAATCGGATGAGAAGTTTCGATGGGATATTGAAATTGTGCTTGCTAAAAAGTACATCGCCAACTTGTCGGAAGAAGTGAAGAAAGGACAGCTTGAAAAATTAGCCCAAGGATGGCTACCAACAAAACCGCCGCTTGGTTACAAGACAACTGGTGATAAAGGACACAAGATTCATGTTGTTGATGCTGATATTGCGCCATTCATGCGCAAGATGTTTGAGTGGTATGCTACCGGCAACTATTCCATCGCTCGTCTTGAGAAAGAGCTGTATGAGGCAGGAATGCGCACTCGCGGGGGTAACAAGCTGTGTATGGGCAGGATCCACGCGATGCTTCAAGAGGTTTTCTACTACGGCAAAATGCAGTGGAACGGAACGCTGTATGCAGGCAAGCACGAACCGCTTGTGAGCAAGGATATGTTCGATAAAGTACAAAGTATTTTACGAAGAAAAACAAAAAATCCCCATCTCACTAAACACAACTCGCTTTTCAAGAGCAAGATTCAATGTGAGAACTGCGGCGGAATGCTGACGTGGTATACCCAAAAGGGACACTGGTACGGACATTGCAACAATCATGGTGAGTACGCGCGATGTGTTGCAAAAACGTGTATGCGCGAAGAAGCGGTGGAGTCCCAGATTATAGACATCTTTGATGTTATTGCACCACAAAACGAGGAAGTTCTTGAAGCCATTGTGCAGATTTTGAAAGACCAGCATCAGGACAAAGTGCTTGAGCGAACAACCGAAGAGCGTCGCTTAAACAGTTTGATTGTCAGTGTGAGAAACCAGAAAGACAGGTTGTACGAAGCAAAGCTCAATCGGGAAGTGCCTGCCGATTTTGTCGAGCGCAAGTTGGCTGAATTGACTGTTGAGGAAGAAGCATTGGAAAATGCTCTGGTGCGTGTTGGTGATGAGGGCGATATTTACAAAGCTGTTGGCATCGCGGCGCATGAATTGGCATTTTATTGCAAGGAGATTTATAGCACTGCTGATACAGACCAGAAGCGATTGCTATTCTCTCAATTATTTACGAACCTTGTCCAAAATCGGCTTGAAATAAAGAAAAACTACACGGAAGCGGCGCAATTTCTTCATGAGTGGATTCCAAAGCTCAATAAAGATTACGAACTCCAAAAAAGCCATATAAACAAAAGAAAAACAAGCACTTTCGCGCCTGTCTCTCCTGTCTGGCTCCGGCGGTAGGATTCGAACCTACGACCAATGCGTTAACAGCGCACTGCTCTACCGCTGAGCTACGCCGGAATGCGGTCGTTGCGTCTTGTCTTATCGCAACACTGCTATTGTACCGGAAAGATGTGGGTATTCAAGCCCGTGTCCTCATTTTGTGTCTGTGTGGTCGGTAACGGGCGGATAGGAGGTGTGTTATACTCTATATATGATAACGCTTGTCAGCCACGCTTTTAAAGATGGGGCATCGATCCCTGCGCACTTGACCTGTGAAGGGGAAAACATCAGTCCTGAACTGAGTATCGGGAATGTGCCTGCGGGCGCGGTGTCTCTCGCGCTCACTATGGAAGATCCTGACATTCCGGAGTCAGTACGAAAAAACATGGGTATTTCTGTGTTTGATCATTGGGTGGTGTTTAATATTCCGCCGGATACGAGGTTTTTTGAGGAAGGAATGAAGCCACCGGGAGTGGAGGGAATGAATTCTGCTGGTCAAGGGTATACGGGTCCCTGTCCTCCTGACGGTGAACATCGGTATATTTTTACACTCTATGCACTTGACGCACTGCTTGATCTCAATAAATCCGCCACGAAGGAGCGTTTGGTTACTGCGATGAAGGGGCACGTTCTTGAAAAAGTGGTACTCACGGGGGTGTATAAAAAGACCGGGGCATCGTGAGTAGATATATAGTAGTATGTATGTACGGGTGCGTGTGACCGCGAGCGCAAGAAAGGAACACATCGAGAGGACCTCGCCGGATCATTTTGATATTGTGGTGTGTGAGCCAGCGGTACGAAATCTGGCAAACACACGGGCACGCATCTTGGTTGCTCAGGCACTTGCGGTGATGCCGAGTGCGGTGCGTATCGTCTCGGGGCATCACTCGCCCACAAAGATTATGAGCGTAGTAGTATAACAACGCCATGAATATATTTCCGCACATTGGTGTAAAGACGACGGATTTTGAACAGACGGCAGAGATTGAAGGGATTCTCGAGAAACGGTTGAAGACGCTCGAAAAATTCTTGCCAGAGGGCGAGACGATGATGGTGTGCGCGGTAGAGTTACAAAAACAAACGGGGCAACAGTCGGGAAGAATTTTTCGAGCGGAAATCAATCTACATATTGGCGACAAGCTCTTTCGTGCTGAGGCAACCGAAGAACGCATGGAGGATGCCATCGATCAGGCGAAAAATGAATTGAAGTCGGCGTTAGTACGTGCGCGCGGAAAGCGGCAGAGTCTCTTTCGACGCGGTGCACAGAAGATAAAAGAAATGTTGCGGTTTGGCGGGGAGTAGATCTGAGTAATCGTTACTCATTCCGCATAAAGTCTTCGTAGGGCATTTCTTTTTTGCCTTCGGGGATGATGCGGAGGATTTTGAGTGAGCCGTCGGAGGCGAGCTCGGCATCGGTTATTTTGATGCGGATATTTTTGTCATGGTGTGGGTGTATGAAATACGCACTCGGCCAGCCATCGTACGCACGGATTTTTAATAGGTTGGTGTACGGATCATCGGAGAGAGTGATCTCTGCCATATCTTTGGTAATTTTCTTTGAGAAGGTTGCGTTGCTGTGATCTTGTGCTTCGGGAGTTATGTCGCCGGCGATCCATGGGGGAATGGTCTCGGCGAGGAGTTGGCCACTGGTGTGCGCAAGGAGTTGTTCAAAGAGGATGGCGCTCGGTGGCCAGTCTTCTTTTGCGAGTTCGACACGCGCTTGTGCGACAATGGGGCCGTGATCAAGCTCTTTGTCCATGAGCATAATGGAGACACCGGTCTCTCGAGTGTCGGTGAGGATGGCAGAGCGAATGGGACTTGCACCACGAAACTGTGGAAGAAGTGAGGGATGGACGTTGAGGGTGCCGTGTTTTGGAAGTGCGAGTATCTCAGGGGGAACGATATAGCCGTATGCGGCAACGATGAAGAGATCCCAGTTGGTATTGAAGAGTGGTGCAAGTGTGTCAGTGTCGGTGAGGGAGGTTGGTTGGAGGACTGGGACGTCGTGCGTCTCTCCCCACACCTTTACTTCTGGCGGGGTGAGGATGAGGGCCCGTCCCTGAGGTGCGTCGGGTGCGGTAACGATAAGGGATGGCACGATATGCGTCGCAGACAGCTCATCGAGAATGATGACGGCGAAGGCGGGCGTACCAAAAAAGACAATTGATGGTTTTTTCATCCTATTTTTTTATTTTTTTGTCCATACGATCAGTGGACGCTTCTTCTTTCGTGAGTATTTCTTCGGCTCGGTCAAGGAACAGGATACCATCGAGATGATCGACTTCGTGTTGAAATATTTGTGCAAGGAGATCGCTTGCACCACGCTCGTACGATTTGCCACGTTCATCATAGGCCCGGATGGTTGTGCGTAGTGAACGTCTGACACTACCGTAGCTTTGATCAACGGAGAGACATCCTTCATGGAGTAGTGTTTTCTTTTTTGATAGTTTGGTGATACGTGGATTGATGGCAATGAGCGGGGGGAGTCGAGGGATATCTTTTTTGAGGGGGGCGGTATCTTCGATGAGAAAGATGCGGAGAGGAATACCGATCTGTGGCGCAGCAATAGCAACACCAGTAAAGTCACCGCCACGGTATGCGTGTAATACTGCGCGCATGTCTTTGAGTACTTTTTGGATACGCGCAGATGTGATATCTTCGACGGGCACTTCTTCTGCAATGGTATGCAGTGCGGGGTGTGATTGAGGGACGAGTGTTGCCACGATTGGTATATTATACGTATAGGTAGCGATCAAGAAAGAGTTTCTGACTCACGGTACATACACATACTACTACATTAGATGATCCTATCGGGATTGACAATGATGCGTACTGACGGGGGAAGGGTACGGAGGGCGGACACTAAGGATGGTTCTGGCCAGTTAGCGTGTGGGACACGAATGAGTCCATAAGCAAGTCCGTCTGCCACGGGGGTGTCGTAGAGGGAAAGCGGAAAGTGTGCGAGTCGTGTAGTGATCTCTGTGGTGAGTGTGTCCGGCATGTCTCGTTTCCACGTGAGGTGGATGAAGGTGTAGTAGGGAGGGTATTTAAAATCGGAACGTGCTGTAAGCTCATCGGTATAGTATCTTCGTGTCTCAGCGGTTTGGGCGTAAGGGATAACATCATCGGTGTCCGTGCGGGTTTGTATAAATACATACCCAAGTGTTTTCTCTCGAAGAGCGAGCAGTATGGCGAGTGATTCTTCTTGTTGTCGCCATGATGGGATGGCACGTAGGGCATCCATACTGATCACTGCGCTGATGTCTACGGGTCTATGGAGATAGGGGAGGGCGAGCGCGGTTCCGAGGAGGATGCCTCCCTTTTTCTCGTAGAAGGCGTTGCGGATGTTTGTTGCTTTTGTATGCGTTGCTGCAGTGTGGTGGTCAAAGAGAAAAAGGGAGGCATCAGGTATGTGCTGGCGTAACTCATCGTACACGTGCTGTATGCCGATACCTCGCTCACGGAGTCGCCAGCTTCCACAATGCGGACACAGATCGTCTGTTTTCTTGCGAAAGCCGGACACACTGGAAACGAGCCATCGCTCCTCGATGCCATTTCGAACGGTGCGGTGGAGTGAGAGCGGTGAGCCTGAGTCGGGACAGCGCAAGATCATACCGCAGTCGATACAGGCGACAACCGGAGCGAGACCTCGTCGTGCGCTAAAGAGGAACACGCGTCCTTTGAGGGATTGTGTTTTCTCAATGGCGGAGAGTAGCGCAGGAGAGAAAAGAGAAAACACCGTTTTGCCATCGGGCGTTTCTTTCATGGGAATGGTCTTGAGAGTGCCGGAGAGTACGAGTCGTCGTGGATGATTCTCTTCAAATGGCACGGCACGGCCTTCTCGTAACAGAAACTCATCTTCACTGCGGATGAGTGTGTCTGCACTGATGAGTCGCTGATGTCTGATGTGTGCGTGGAGGGTGAGTGCGTGGCGGAAATCAATGTAGGGACGCACGTGTCCTCGATAGGAGGACGCGCGGGCGTGTTCAAGGATGACTGTCCCGACATCACCACGGGTGATGAATGCATAGTGGGGTGTCGCGATAGTAAGGAGTGGACGCGGACTATGCTGGAGCTGGGAAAAGTACGCACGCATCTTGGTTTTTCCCAGACCACCGTGGATGAAGTGGGCACGCCCCGGGATCCCTTTTTTTAATTGCTCCAAGAGGAACGTGCCTTCTTCTACGGTCGGTACAACAATGATGACAGACGCTTTCTGTGCAAATGACGTGCGAATAATGTGTCGATACGACACGATACGCGTTTCGGTTGGCGCGTGTAGTATTTCATGTGCGTCGGTGTGCATGTCGATGGGTGTATCGGAAAGATCAGGGATGGGCAGTGTGCCGTTTCTAATTTCTGCCGGCAGTAGTCCACATAAGATCGCTCCTGGTTGTGTCGCGTAGTATTCGGCAAGCGTATCCGCAGTCTCAATGAGAGACAAAGGGAGCGTATGCGTGGTTTGTTGTGGTGGTAATTTTCGTAACGTGAAAGAGGCACTCCGTAGGGTAGTTTTTTCTCCGGACACCTCTTTTGAAGAGAGTACAATGCCCCAGGCACTTTTTTTTCGTACAGGAATCTCTACGAGAGTCCCTCGTCCATAGGGTACTTTTGAGAAGTAGGAAAGCGATGAGACTCGCACCCCACGGCGTAATGGCATGATCTCAATGACGTGCATGTGCCCTAGTGTAGCAAATATACGCTGAGGTGCTTGTTTGGTTTTAGTTTCGCTGTACAATGGGGTGTATGCCGAGTAAAGATCTCTTTGTGGTGGAGGGTCTCGCAGGAGAAAAGCGCCTCGAAGGCGTCATTTCTGTTGCGGGTGCAAAAAATGAAGTATTGAAAGTGATGGCGGCCGCTGTGGTGTGTGCGGACGATGTACTCATTGAGAATGTTCCAGCGATCGAAGACGTGTCGCGTATGCGGGAGTTACTCATCGACCTTGGTGCGACGGTGGAAGAAACCGATACGCATGGATTGCGTATCAACACCAGTGGACTCACCGGGACGAGCCTCACCTCGGATATCGCAATGCGTATGCGCGCATCGGTGGTGCTCACGGGTCCGCTTCTTGCACGATGTGGTACGGTATCATTTCCACATCCGGGAGGGTGTGTGATCGGCACACGCCCGATTGATATTTTTCTTGAAAGTTTTGTAAAGATGGGGGCGACAATTGTGACCGAAGAGACGTGTTACCGCATCAGTGTCGATAAAAAATTGCGGGGCGCGGAAATATTTTTTAAGGTCGTGAGTGTGACGGCGACAGAGACCTTGATGCTCGCGGCGACGCTCGCAGAGGGGACCACTATTCTCAAGAATGTAGCGACGGAGCCGGAGATCGTGCACCTCGCCGAATTTTTAAATACCTGTGGTGCGCGCATACAGGGGGCCGGTACTCACACAATCACTATCGAGGGTGGAGACATGCTCCATACTCATGGCGCGGTACACACTACGATTCCTGATCGTATTGAGACGGGGAGCTTGATGGTGCTCGGTGCGCTTTCCGCGCACGATCTGCATATTGAACACTGTGATCCGCGCCATGTTGAGATCGTGACATCACTTTTACGCGATGCGGGTGTACCGATCGAGACGGACACCCACTCGATTCATATTCGAAATAATACCAAACCAAACAGTGCATTTTCTTCTTTTAATATTCGCACCCATGAGTATCCGGGTTTTGCGACCGACGTACAGTCACCGATGGTGGTCTTTTTGACACAAGCAACCGGCGAGAGCGTTGTCTTCGAAACGATTTTTGAAAATCGCCTTGGGTGGACGAGCGATCTCGTCCGCATGGGTGCGCAGATCACGCTGATGAATCCGCAACAGATTTTAGTAAAAGGACCGACATCACTGCGTGGGCGAGAAGTCGAAGGACCAGATCTGCGCGCGGGGCTCGCGTTTATTCTTGCAGCAATTGTCGCGCGGGGGACGTCGCACATTCGTAATGCATACGTGATTGATCGAGGGTATGAACACATTGAAAAACGATTGACTGATATTGGAGTGTCTATCTCTCGTCAAACAGAGGGGTAAGGTGCGGTGTACCCCGAAACAAGGTATCATACGGTATCTATGTTTCGCTGGCTCGGCTTTTTTTCTCCAAAAGTAGGTATTGACCTTGGGACAACAAATGTTCTGGTGTTTGTTCCGGGGAAGGGGATTGTACTGAATGAGCCATCGGTGGTGGCTATATCGGAAAATAATAAAATTCTTGCGGTAGGGCAGGATGCGAAAAATATGATCGGTCGTACGCCTGACAATATTCGTGCATACCGACCAATGAAAGATGGAGTGATTGCCGACTATCGGGTAACGGAAGCAATGCTTCGCTACTTTTTACGAAAGGCACTCGGGAGATTTAATATTTTTAAACCAGAAGTGATGGTGTCCGTGCCTGCGGGGGTGACGTCGACCGAACGTCGCGCGGTGGTAGAAGCGGCGCTGAAGGCCGGCGCTCGCAGTGCATACGTGGTCAAAGAGCCGATTCTCGCGGCAATCGGTGCGGGGATTCCCATCTATGAGCCACGCGGACACATGATCGTCGACATCGGTGGAGGGACGATTGACGTGGCGGTGATCTCACTCGGGGGTATTGTGGCGGCAAATTCAGTGAAATGCGCCGGCAACCGTATCGACAGCGCGATTGTTGATTATGTAAAAAAACATTCCAATCTTTCAATTGGGGATAAAACTGCTGAAGATATTAAAATCACGATTGGTTCTGCGCTCCCGCTTGAAGAAGAGATGACAATGAAAATTAAAGGTCGGGACACCTCGACCGGTTTACCACGCACGGTTGAGATCAAAAGTAACGAATTGGTAACGGGGATCGCGCGAGAACTTCGAGAAATGATAAAAGCGATAAAGGATGTGTTTCAAAACACCCCACCCGAACTCTCCGCAGACATCATTGATCAGGGGATTATTCTCACCGGTGGTACGTCACAACTACGCAACTTTGCGGAGCTCGTGCGTCGGCGCACTGGAGTGCGGGCAAAGGTTGCGGATAATGCACTCTTTTGTGTTGCGAAAGGGACGGGTATTGCACTGGAACATCTTGGTATGTATAAGAAGAGCATTATGACAAAGCAGTAGGGAGTGTCTTTCTTTCTCGTATATATAGAGGAATGTTTCGGTGAGTATGTTTCTTCTATGCCAGCCATACGGCTTTGGGGATTGTGGTAAGATATACGCATCATGCCTGAGGGAGCATCAGTAGCACGTGAAATACCAAAAAAGTTTTCTTCTCCGGAAGAGGAGATTGCATATTTGCGAGCGCGCGTCGCCGAGCGAGGGAGTGAGGTGCCCGCGGATGCAGAGTCGGCGACGCGCGCTCGCGAAACCATCGCGCGACAAGAGCTTGGCAAGTACGGTCAATTCACCCCACAATCGGTACTTGAGAAACAGTATCGATTGGGCACGCAGGAGCTCTCTGTGGTCACGGAAGGGTCAAAGTCGACGGAGGTCCAGATTCAAGAGGTGGTTGCACTTGCAGGAACGCGTGGCATTCGCAACGCACTCACTGCACTGGAGAAAATTGATAATGCGTTTGTCACCGACGAGGTACATCGACAACTCATCGTTGATATTCACGCGGGTCGTGAGCCCTCTGATATGCACGAAGGTGCACCACTGTGGAATGTGTTGCACATGACGCTCTTTGCGGTCACGGTACCGGAGATTTCCAAGGAGGGTGAGCGCAGAGAAGAGGCGCTGCGCGAGCTGATCTCTTCTATGGAACAATTTTATGCAGGTATGCAATCTATTTCGGCGGGGGCACGGACACCTCGCCATTTCACACTTGAGATTGCAGTCTCTGATCAAAGTGACGAGATTGTTTTTTATGTTTCAGTACCTACGGCGTACATTGGTCTCTTCGAAAAACAGTTACTCTCGCTTTTTCCACACGCAGAGTTCGTCGAACAGCCACGGGACTACAATATTTTTGTAGATGGTGGTGTCTCCTTGGTGTCAGTAGCAACGCTGAAGCGTCATCCGATCTACCCAATTCGCACGTACGATACGTTCGATCGAGACCCATTGCATGTTCTACTTAATGCGTTTTCAAAAATAGAACGTAAAGGAGGGGGGGCTGCTCTGCAGATTCTTCTTGAACCACGTACCGAACGATATCAAAAGGAATACGAACAGATCATCAAGCGTGTCCGCGGGGGTATGTCTGCGAAGAAGGCGATTCGTCTTTCGAGTTTTTCTGGACAGTTATTTGAAGTACTCAAAGAGGTCGTGTCATCACCAAAAAAGAAAGAGGATGAGGATAAGAAAAAGAGAGAACTTCCGGATGACATGAGTGTCATCGAGCAATTCGAAGCAAAAATCGCACGACCGATCATTGCAACGAACATTCGTATTGTGGTTTCTGCCCACGCAGAAGATCGTGCACGCCACATCCTCGGTGATATTGAGGCAGGATTTCATCAATTTGAGAATACAAAAGGAAACCATTTACTGTTTACGGTGATGAAGGGAAAGAAGGCACGGCAGTGCCTCCAGGCATTTTCATTTCGAGAATATCGAGAAGGTGACACCATACCACTCTCAATTATGGAGCTATCGAGCCTCATCCATTTTCCCGTACAAGATGTGCATTTCTCTCCACAGATTAAACAGACGCGTGCACCCGCCGCCGCCGCACCGATTGACTTACCAACGGAAGGAACCCTGTTGGGGATCAATACTTACCGCAATACAGAGACGTCAGTGTTCATTACTCCGGACGACCGGTTACGACATTTCTACATCATTGGACAGACGGGTACGGGAAAGACGACGTTGATGAAAAACATGATTATTCAGGACATTGAAGCTGGCAATGGTGTCTGTATGATTGATCCGCATGGCACCGACATTATGGATGTGCTCGGGAGCATACCGCCTGAGCGTGCAGACGATGTCATCTACTTTGATCCGGCGTACACGGAGCGGTCTATCGGTCTCAATATGCTTGAGTTTGATCCCGCACATCCCGAACAGAAGACATTTGTGGTGAACGAACTTTTTTCTATCTTCCAAAAACTGTACGGTGCGATACCGGAGAGTATGGGACCAATCTTTGAACAATATTTCCGTAATGCGACATTGCTCGTGCTGGAAGATCCAGAAAGTGGCAGCACGCTCATGGATGTCTCGCGGGTGCTCTCGGATGAGACCTACCGAAAATTGAAACTCTCTCGTGCGAAAAATCCAGTGGTCAAACAATTTTGGGAAGAGATCGCAACGAAAGCAGGTGGAGATGCGTCGCTTGAAAATATTGTGCCGTACATCACCTCAAAGTTTGATATTTTTACCGCAAACGATTATATGCGCCCGATTATCGGTCAGCAACACTCGTCATTTAATTTTCGGCAGATCATGGATGAGCGCAAAATTCTTCTCGTCAATCTTTCAAAGGGTCGACTCGGTGAAATCAATGCCAATCTCATCGGTATGATTGTAGTCGGCAAATTATTGATGGCTGCACTTTCGCGCGTGGATGACCTTTCACACACTCTCCCTCCGTTTTATTTGCATATGGACGAGTTTCAAAACGTGACCACTAACTCTATTACCGCAATCCTTTCTGAAGCGCGAAAATATAAGCTTGGTTTGACGATTGCGCATCAGTATATCGCGCAACTCAGTGAGGATATCCGCGATGCGGTGTTTGGAAACGTTGGCTCTATCGCGGCATTCCGGGTGGGTCCTCAAGATGGCGAGTTTCTGGAGCACCAGTTTGCACCGACGTTTTCCGCGCACGATTTAGTGAACATCGAAAACAGACACGCATACGTGCGACTCCTCGCTCACGGCACACCAACCAAGCCGTTTAGTATTCAGACGATTGCACCGCGTGTGGTGTCCGCGGCGACGGTGAACGAACGCATTAAAATGGTCTATCTTCGATATGGTCGCGCCCGAGAAGAAGTGGAAGCAGAAATTGCATTGCATTATGCACCCAGCAGTGCTCGGTAATCCTCTAGTTATCAACTGTGCATATCTGTACGCATTGCTGAGAGTGATATACTAGTAAACAATATGGATGCAACAATTTCAGGACGAGTAGAGGCTATAGATATCGCAGACATTGCTTCTGAGGTATCGTTTGCTGATATCTGTGCGCATCCGATGGTTCGTCTGCAACTTCTCCATCGCGTTCGTTCTGCTGAAGGTGGCACAGAGATCATTCCAGCATTGTCTGATCTTTTGCGCACTATTGCGACGAGCAAGCCAGATGTTCAGGGAGCATTGGAAGAAACATTAGCTGATCTACTTGCATCAATCGGGATGACACTGGAGCAAGCGGGATCACCGGATGGTGCCCCTTCGACAGATTCGCATGTAGAACAATCAGTACAGAGTACGGTGACGAGTGCTGTACTACAGGGCTTTGCCGGTTCACGACCGACCCCCCAATTTCCTACACCAGTCTCTACACCAGTCTCTGCGCCTACTCCTGCAGTGGTTGTGCCTGTAGCGAATGTGGTTCCCGCGCCAGCGCCAGAGTTGATCTCAGTGCCAGTGGTCCCTCCTGAAACATTGTCTGTTGCCTCCATCAAAGAGAGTATTGACCGCATCAAGGCGGAAGTTGGTCTCCAGCGTTTCATGGAGGCGCTCAAAGGCGCGACAACTGCGGACAAAGAATATGTGGCTGCATACAATGCACTCAGCGCACTCGGCCCACTTGATAGTATGGCCATCGATGCAGTTCGCCCTGTATATGAACGATTTTCGCATGCTGCCGCGACAGTGTTGTCCACAGCACCTGTCACTGCAGACACTCCTGTCATAGGAGAAGCATCTCCGATGACGACTGTGCCAGAAAATGTTGGTGGTGTAACTGCGAACGATGATGCTGTAGTGGCGGTGGTGCCTCCGACACCATTGGTGCAGAGTGATGTAGTAGTATCTGCACCGGTAGATACCACACCAACGCCCGAAGTTGTTGCTGTGGCGGAAGAGCCAGTCGTTCCCGCAGAAACTGGCGTGACGCTCCCTGCAGAGATCATTGCGGAGCCAGAACCACCTGCTCAAGACACCCCCGAGGTCGCTTCATGGGCTGCTCCGGTCGTGGAAACCGAAATTGGTACTGATCCAACTGAATCAGTTGTAGAGATGCCACCTCCTCCAAATGCAACAGAAGCCGTTCAACAGAGCGACGCACCACCAGAAGTCGATGTACTTATGGATCCGGAAGTAACCAAAGGGCTTGAGCAGTTACTCGCGGAGTGGCCTATCTTTGAAAAAAGTGGTCTCCTTGGTTTTGGTCCACATGGCAGTGCACATCCACTTTATAAAAAACTTTCAAATCTTTCCGTGGCAGAAGTTGCATCAGGTCGATGGGAGGGTACTGACCCAAAGGTTGTGCAGAGTATCCAGGCATACATGGCAGGGTGGAAGCAAGACCGTGGTATTGATGCCGACCCAGATGAAGTATTTGAAGCATACCTTCGTCGGGTTATCGCCGATATCTTGCAGATCAGCTCTCTGCGGGCAGGTGAACAGAAGGCGGCGTAGTGGGTTGTATCTCCGAGCGAGGAGCGATACTATGGCTGGCATATGGGAGTCGATCATTCTCATGTCCCCGATTTTTCTACTGAAGAGGCGCAGGTGACATCGCACCATGCACTTTTGTATGTGGGGACACATGCTCTTTGTTTGTTGCAGGTGCCCGCCTCCGCTCGTAGTGGTGTTGATTCGGTACTGGTTGTAGCTGAGCAATTAGAGATTGCCGACGTGCGTATGCTCATTGATCAAGCGGGACGACGGCCGATTGGAGGGGAGACGCGATCATTCATTATTTCTGTCACTACACTGACACACGAAGCACAGAATGCACTGTTAAAACTACTCGAAGATCCACCAGCGACTGCACAATTTTATATTATCGTGCCTCGCCTCGGGATTTTACTCCCAACACTTCGTTCGCGGTTACATCTTTTGTATACTGAAGAGCGTACCCACAACGCTCCGACTGCAGAGACCGTGTCTTTTTTTCGTGCTGGTATTGTCGAGCGTCTTGCACACATTGCACGGCTTGCAAAAAACAAAGATACCGCGGGGATGCGGTCACTGGTACGTGGCATCGAAGGAGCGGTCGCCAGTGCGATTCGACAGATACCCGACACAACAATTATTTCAGATGTACTTCTTGCATCGCGCTATAGTGATATTCGCGGGGCATCTCACAAAATGTTGTTGGAGCACCTAGCATTTTCCGTACCTGGTGGATTGGTACTCTCGTAACTGTCACCCATAGAAGAAGAGTTGGTGTTGAGATATTCGACACGCCTCATATTTATTGCATACCATGTTCTGAGCAGGTACAATGAGCGTACTATGGCATACTCTTTTACCACATACGACACCCGTGCACAGGGAATACTCGAGTGGCTTACCAAAGAGTTTTCCGGTATTCGCACGGGGCGTGCAACTCCCGCGCTTCTTGATAGTATCCAAGTAGAATCATATGGTGCGCGCGTGCCGGTGCACCAGGTTGGGTCAGTGACGGTGGAAGATGCACGGACGTTGCGTATTACTCCGTGGGATGCGAGTACCATCAAGACGATTGAGAAGGCAATCACTGATGCGGACTTTGGCGTATCTGTCTCAAGTGATGATCGCGGGGTGCGCGTATCATTTCCCGAGCTCACGAGTGAGCGACGGGTACAGTTGATGAAACTTGCGAAAGGGCGTCTTGAGGAGGCGCGGGTGTCGCTACGACAGACACGTGATGAGATTATGAGAGACATCAGCCAAAAAGAAAAAGAGAGCGTACTCACGAAGGACGAATTATTTCGTACAAAAGAAGAATTGCAAAAACATATCGATCGCACCAATGAGCAATTTGATCGATTATTTGATAAAAAAGAGACCGAAATAACCAACTAACTCACTAACTAACCTATGTATATTCTTATTTTTATTCTCGTGCTGTTTGTGCTGGTCTTAGTACATGAGTTCGGACATTTCTGGACGGCAAAGAAGACTGGCATGCGTGTCGACGAGTTTGGTATTGGGTTTCCACCAAGGCTGTTTGGTATAACACGCGGAGAGACGATCTATAGTATCAATGCACTTCCGCTTGGTGGATTCGTGCGTATTTTTGGGGAAGATGGTGGTGAGGTGTCGGAGAATGGTCAGACACTGATGGATACCACTAGACATGAACGATCTTTTTCTGGCCGACCGAAGTGGGCACAGATTTTAGTGCTTCTTGCGGGCATTGGTGCCAATATTCTCTTTGCATGGTTGCTCTTTAGTGTTGCGTTATATCACGGCGTTCTTACGAGTGTCTCTCCTGCCGAAGCGACGAGTGAAGCTCAATTGTATGTGCTTGAGAATCTCCCGGATGGTCCCGCATCGCGGGCGGGTATTCCCGCTGGCGCGGTGGTGACGGGTCTCTCCCGTGGCGGGAAAACTGTCGCTCCGCATACACCGGATGAGTTCCGTGCTTTTATTGAAGCGTCTCAGGGTATGCCGGTTGTAGTACAGTACACGCACAATGGCACAGAACAGCAGAAGGAAGTGACTCCCGTGCGGGGCGTGTTGACCGAATCACCACAGGCGGTGGCGATCGGTGTGTCCCTTGGTCTTG
Source organism: uncultured Candidatus Saccharibacteria bacterium (assembly GCA_964614265.1). Taxonomy (GTDB): domain Bacteria; phylum Patescibacteriota; class Minisyncoccia; order Phycocordibacterales; family UBA918; genus JACQKD01. The sequence goes on from CAZTKT010000014.1 coordinate 20,166, forward strand.
CAGAGATACGGTCCCTCCCGATACATCGCGCACTCATCGAAGGGTTTCTGACGACACTCTACGGTATGCGTGACATTGCTGTTGGCATTGCATCATTCTTTGGATCAGTATTTATGTTACAGGCGAATCTTACTGCTGTCGCCGGACCGGTTGGGATCGCTGGTCTTGTCGGAGATGCATCAGCACTTGGTCTCTCTGCCCTTCTGATGTTTACGGCATTCATCTCACTCAATCTTGCAGTGATCAACGTTCTTCCCTTTCCTGCGCTTGACGGGGGTCGGTTGGCGTTTGTCATTATTGAAGCAATCAAAGGTTCACCAATACCAGCGCGAGTTTCGTACTACACCAATGCTATTGGTTTCGTGATCCTCATTCTCCTGATGGTGGCAATTACGTATCATGATATCGTTAAGTTGGTGTAGGGGCGTTTATTACTTTCTCGTGAGTCTCGCGCCAGGGGCAACTTATGGAGTGGCATGGGTCTATTTTCCATTCGTTCATATCTATGGTAGGTTTGGCGTAGATGGAATGGGAAAAGAGAGTGTGTTTTGAGTGGGAAGGGGGAGTATCCAAATGGTGTCTTATTGCAAGAAACACTATTTGAGCATGGTCGCTGTTGTGATTATGATAGTTCTCTGTTTCATTGGAGGCTTTCTGGTGGGGTCAGTGGGGCAAGGCGGGAGAGAGGTTGTTTTGGTCTATGTGCTCCCAATGAGCGACTCAGCCGACCCAGCCACAGACTTTCGGTCATCACTGGTTGCACCGTCAGAATGTCAGTGTGACAGTCCTTTTGTGCCAAATGACCCCAATATGCCAAATGGCCCCAAACGATTACATTTACCTCGGGATAGAGGATTAAAGAAGACTGAATGGTGGTGAGTGTAGCCCCGGTCGCGAAGCGGCCGGGGTTTTTGCTGGGGTACTTTGACTAAGCTCACATACATCCTGCACTCATTAACCACAATGAGTGATGAGAAT
>CAZTKT010000015.1:0-21088 GCA_964614265.1 uncultured Candidatus Saccharibacteria bacterium
AGTACTATCGTGAACAATTACCAGAGGGGTGCAGAAAGGGGTGGACTTATTCAGTAGGTAGCTACTTTTAAAGAATCTGTTAGACTTCTCCCATGTCATGGTTTTTTGTTGCACTCATAGGTTCTTTCCTCTATGCAGTGACGAATCATATTGATAAGTATGTAATCTCAAAATACCTCCAGAATAGTGGCCTTGGCTCATTGGTTATTTTCTCCTCCATATTTAGTATCTTCGCTCTTCCGTTCATCTGGTGGATACACCCTACCGTCTTTTCTGTCACCCTGATCCAGGGGGTGGTCCTCGCAACGACAGGTATGCTGACGATTGGTGCCATACTGTTGTATTTTTATGCGCTTCAGGAAGATGAAGCGACCAATGTGGTGCCTCTCTATCAAACGATCCCGATTTTCGCCTTTCTCTTAGGGTACCTGATCCTTGGAGAGGTGATTACCACTATGCAGGTCGTTGCCGCATGTACCATCATTATGGGTGCCGCAGTATTATCTTTTAAAATTGGTGATGGTGTCATCAGATTTAAGCGCACGGTGGTGCTGTACATGCTCTCAGCCTCTGCACTCTATGCGATGAGTAGTGTTCTCTTTAAGCTTGTCGCGCTTGAAGAGGGTTTCTGGCTTTCCACCTTTTGGTCACTTGTTGGGAAAGTGATTCTCGGTCTCTTTTTCCTGACTGCCGTTCCCATCTATCGAAGACAATTTTTTTTAGTCATACAAGAAAACAAAGCTCGGGTCCTTGCCTTGAACTCACTAAACGAAAGCTTCTCAATTTGTGCCGACGCATTAATGGGTTTCGCAACATTGCTCGCACCGGTTGTTCTCGTGTTACTTGTTGAGGCATTTCAGCCGGTATTTGTGTTGATCATTGGTGTTACACTCACACTTTTTTTCCCGCACATATCAGCAGAGTCAATCACAAGGAAACATATATTCCAAAAAGTAGGCGCCATCGGTTGTATCGTACTTGGCAGTGTGTTATTGGCACTCTAATCTTATCCATACCTATCCCTTGACAACAATATACTAGGGTGTATACTGACCCTATGAAAACCAACAAGTACGGGGTCGCTAGTCTCAAAAAGCAATTTCCAAATGATGATACATGTCTCGACTTTCTCTTTGATACGCTCCATAGCCGTACCTGTTCATGTGGCGGTACGTACAAGCGTCTCAAAGGACGCAAGCAGTTCTACTGCTCAAAATGTCTCTATCAGATAGCCCCCACAGCAGGTACCATCTTTCATAAGTCAGATACTCCACTGACGCTCTGGTTTCATGCCATTATGGTGTTCTCAAACGCCAAAAGCGGTATTTCTGCAAAGACAATGGAGCGCGAGTTGGAAGTCACCTACAAGTGCGCGTGGCGGATGCTCAATTTGATACGAAAGGCACTCACACAGAGCACCGAGACACTGCATGGTGATGTCGAGATGGACACCGGATACATCGGTGGCAAGGCAACGGTAGACAGGCGAATGAGAAACAAGTCCACGGTGTTTGCGGCAATCGCACGAGGTGGCGAGATGCGTGCAGAAGTAAAACAGGATGCCTCCGCCCGGTCACATAAAGATTTCCTCCAAAAGAACGTGTCTTCAGAAAACACTCGCCTTATCACCGACAAGACCAACAAACTCGACAAAGTGGCAAAGGGATACGACCGACATGCGGTAGACCATCATCGGGGCGAGTACGTCCGAGGAGACGTGTATGTAAACAACGTAGACGCTTTCTGGAGTCACATCAAGCGGTCAATCAAGGGAACGCACAAGGTCGTCTCTAAGAAGCACTTGCAGACCTACGTGGACGGCTTTGTTTTCCACTATAACAACCGGCACAACGACAAGCAGAGGTTCGTGGCTTTGCTTGGTGCTGTATTGCACGCTTAAGGAGTTTGAGGAATTGTTTTTTTGTCTGGGTCATATTGGTCAATGTCATCTGCGGCAACTCCACGTTCTTTTAAGATTTTATCACGTAAATAGATACCAAGAACAACCACAATGTCGTCAAGTTCCATTCCTTCCTTAAACAGATATTCTTTTATAGGGTTTATCCGAGAATCATCTTTTATATCCTCAATGACTTGTTTAGCGGCCTCTTGAATATCGTAGGAGGTGGCAGGTTTTTTGTTCTCAACTTCTACTTTCAGTTCTGCATAGTTTTGTTCAACAAAACTCTGTCCACCACTTTCAGCCAAAACACGAGTGCCACGGTCAGATAGACTGACGGGACTCTTCTTCCTCGTCAAAGGTTCTTTATAGTCTAATGCTGTTTCACATTTTATAACTTTATCGCGTACTTCTTTACAATCAGTACGTATTTCTTTTACGTCTGCTTCCAACCGGTCGACCTTACTTCTGTATACAAAAAAAGTAACAAGTATCCCCGCCAAAGATATTCCTAAAGATATTCCTAACGGAATAAATACATTGGCGTACTGACCAACATTTGCTTCCATGACATCATAGTACCATATCTTGTTGACTTTTCCAAAAGGAGTATACTGTAGGTACTTCTGCGGAAACAACGAAGTGGCAGATACAGATTGGTAGAACAATTATCAGAGACGACAAGTGGTTCTTGGAAGGTAACAAAGACTCTAGTGGCTGATACTTGCTTTACCGCGAGTATCTGCCAGTGGAGTTTTTTTCGTAGGTGGGTCGAGACAAAGTTGGTTCTTTTAACAATCGAATAACACAAGTTGCCTATGAGCACGCAATTTGCTCACTGTCATCTCGATGAGAATACAGGTCTAGTTTGGTGTCGACACCTCAACGGTAGTTGGGCACCACCATTCCAGTCGAGTTATGGTGAAACAGAAAATCCTCTGGTCAGAGAGGATGTTTCTGAAGAAACAATAGTTTCTTAGTACTTTCGATTCAAAGCCCTCACCTTTCGGTGGGGCTTTGTTTATTGTACCTATCGCTAGGCGAACACCATACTACCGTATGGGGACAACCAGTGGTATTGTAATGAGGGGGTAGGTGTGATCTTATCCACATCGAGATGTTGCTTTTTCTGGAAACTGTGGTATAAACACACTACAGACGAGGGGATGTTATTACAAGGAAGCCGGTTGGTTCTAAATCTTGGATCAGCTGTTTTGCTATAACAAAAATACTTATTACAAGCCATTTTGGGGAACATACCATTGTCGAGAGCTACATAAGCGTACATACGTTTCCCAGACGCCGGTTCATATCGGCGGATATTTATACTTGCCAAAACGGCCTAGATCAACCACTCGTGATTGATTTTTTTAAACGGAGGTTCGAGCGTGATGAAGTCGAGACACATTTCACCATTCGAGGGGAGCACTATCCAGATCATAACCTCCTTGACTAGTATGATCCCACAATTTCCAACATTTAAGCAAATCAGTATTACAGACCGCGCTGAGGTTGAGGCACATACTAGTCAGCACCTTCCGTACTCTGATTTTAATTTCACCAGCTTGTGGTCATGGGATACAAAAAAAAGACGACTGATCTCGCAACTGAATGGGAATCTCGTGGTCCAGTTTACTGATTACGAGACGCATGAGCCGTTTCTGTCATTTATTGGTCACAACGAGCCAAGTCATACTGCAAGCACGCTCATCGAGTATGCAATTGCCTCAGGGATATCGCCAATTCTCCGTCTTGTTCCCGAAGAATCAGTGCGCGATATAACGGGCAGTACCCTCATCGCAGAAGAAGATCGAGATAATTTTGATTACGTCTGTTCTATTTCTGAACTGGCCACTCTGAAGGGGATCAAATTCAAAGCGCGTCGACATATGGCAGCACGCTTTCGTCGTGAGTATCCAACTGCACGTTTTGAGATTGTTGATCCAACAAACGAAACAATCGGGAGATATGTCTCAGCGGTACTCCATCAGTGGCAGACAGATCGAAAGTTCAAGGATCATGAAAAGTATGAGCTTGAAAATGAACATGTTGCCATCGAACGCATATTTGCGTCAGCCGCATCACTCAAGCTCGTCGTGTCGGTAGTGTTTGTGGACGATATTATGCGGGCGTTCAGTATTGATGAAGTGGTGCCCCAACAGTATTGTATGGGGCATTTTTGGAAGGCGGATACAAGATGCCGGGGGATTTATGATTTTTTTGCACAAGAACTCGCACTCTATCTCGAGGCCGACCAAGTAGCATTTTGGAATTGGGAACAGGATCTCGGCGTCAAAGGCTTAAAGAAAGCAAAGATGAGCTATCGTCCCGCCCATTTTCTCAAAAAATACCGCGTGTCGTTGGCGATGTGAAGTACTCTCGAAGTATGACTTTAGTGCGAAAAAAAAGGGGGGGGTAACGTGCTCCCACGTCGTAACGTGCGACGTGCTCTTTGAGAACCGGTTCTCTCGTAAAAGGAAGTGGTTATGGATATGCTAGAGTGGGAACGTTCAGTATCAGTGGACTGCTAAAAGGTGGTGGGGTATGATACATCTAGAGTTGGGTTCATTCGTCCCTAGAGGAAACCTATAGGAGACAGGAGTGCTGTGGCGAAATTATAGAGCGTTCTTTTTATGATGTTCTTCGACAGTCACATAGCGCCAGAGAGCGCAGGGAGACCAAGATGCAAAGACATCTGATTCATTCGTGTACCGTGGTTGCACTCTCAATATCTGGACTCATTTTCCTTGGAGATTCTTTCGTAGACGCGGCACCATCGGGGTTTCTCGATTTTCCCATCGATGGGTTCACGTCTTCTACTGCCCCTGTCACTGCTGTCCTTGACCATGACGGTGAACAGCCGAATGGTACCATTACGACATACACTGGGGAAATGGGTTCACCCACTCATGGATGCCTTGCGTATGTCGGTGGGCAGAATGTGCCTTGTACCAGTAGCAATAAAACCGCTACTCGAGCATTTGCAAGACAAAAAAATCGACAGTCGAAAGAGCAACCGTGGACCGTTTCGGCGTTTAACTATCGTGATGATGCACCCGGACACAACATCTACATGTGGTATGACGGCCACCGGGGTTATGATTACGCCGTCCAGAGGTGGACTCCGGTCTACGCTTCTGCTAGAGGCAAGCTAAATAACATCGACAGCAAGTGGGGGCAGATCACCCTTGATCACAGTGACTACGGATATAAGTACCAAACCATATATACCCACATGGAGCTTGTATATGGGCCCATGCCGACAATTGTCCCGAAGGGATTTCTGCTCGGTTGGGTATCAAATGTGGCACCAAAAGATCAACCAGTAGGAACTCATTTGCATTTTGTGGTTAAGAAAAGAGTTGGGAGCAAATGGGTAGTGGTAGACCCGTACGGTGGGAGTGGGGAACCTCGTCTCTGGAAGTAGTTGCATTGATGTGTAAGTGATGCAGCCCCTTTTCTTCCTTGCGGAGGGAAAGGGGCTTTTCAATTACTAACCATAGGTTTTAGCTAAAAAGTCTCAAACGTGGAATAGATGCCCTTGAGAATACGAAGATAGTCAGGATAGTGATTTACCCATTCAGTCAGTTGAGGGTTGCCGATCTCCTTAAGAATTCCCTGAACATATTTTTCCTGTGGATTGCTTCCCTCTAGACTAATCTCATAGAGATCTTTGCCTGTAAATAAGGCCACTGTCTCTCCAGTGTTATAAATTGCTATTGTTGCGTCATTCGTCTTGGTTACTTCTGACAGTGGGCCATAGGAACCAACCAGACTTTGTATGACCTGTTCAGTCGTCTTTTTAGATTCATCAGCATACACTGTTGATTCCATAATGGTAATCATATAGTTCTTGAACGTTGCGGGGTTTTCACGGTCAGGGTCCTTTATAGAAAAATCCTTTGCTGGGAGAACGAGAAATGTTGATCGAGGATACTCATAAAAACTATATCGAGGGTCTTTTCCATCCACCACCTCAGCCTCTTTCGGATACTTAAACCGATACCCATACTCTTTATTCTCGTAGGTCAGCCAATCAGAAGTATCCACAGCAGACACCACTTGTAGCTCTGCAGTATTAGTCTGCTCCGTGACATTCGTTTTGTGTCGTAGAGAGATTGTTGTGTACAACGCTACTAGTGCAATACAGACCAAAATCCCTATACCTACGGCATTTTTCTTATTCACCATTGAAAAAAAATATCATAGGTTGTCACGATTTACAAGGAGCTGCATAATCTCGCATACATCTTTTAGTCGACGTCAGTTATGGCTCCCCGCACAGTTGCCCATCGGGTATGATATGCTAGACTTGTAGAGTAGGTGGAAGAGACGGAGGGATAGGGAGATCGAACCAGTGTTTTGTACTGCGCTCGCCCGTATGCCAACTAACAAATTACTTCTGGCAGTCATCATTATAGTTTCGTTGTTGTCAATCTCGGTGACGTTTTATGATACGGTGGTAAAAGGTGATTTTGTGGTTATTTATGGCTCCTCTGACTAAATTATGAGTGAAGAATTATTCAGCTCTGTTGATCTTGTTGGGCAGTGTCTCCTTGATAAGGAGAAGTTTGATGCTTTTAAAAAGAGGATCTCAACGGTTGTGAAACCAGATATGGAGGTTCTAGATGTTGGTACAGGTTCTGGCATCCTTGCTCTTCTAAGCGCTCAAGCTGGAGCAAAGAAGCTCTCGATTTTAGAATTTGATAGATATATTGCTGAGATTGCGAAACAGAATCTCTCAAGTAATGGGTATGAGGTGGACGAGGTGCTTGTCGGCGATGCAACTATTTTTGATTATAAACGAGAGAAACCCTTTGATATAATAACGATGGAGATGCTATCTACCGGTTTGGTGGATGAGTTTCAAGTGCAAGCAATTAACAACTTACATCGACAAAAGTTGATCTCGGATCAAACCATCCTTATTCCCGCTAGGGAGATTAGTTTTATATCTTTGGCACATTTTGATTTTCAATTTGAAGATTTTTTTATGAAGATGATTCAATATCTCTGGAAACATAACCATAACCGACACCTGTTAAACCCCTTGAGCAAACCAGTCTTGCTAAATGACATAGATTTCTCTAAAAAAATAGATGAAACAAGACATGAGGTAGTACATTTGGAAGTAGAGTCTCCCGGCGTCTTAAATTCTATTTGTCTCTCAAGTAGGGCGATCCTGGACAAGAACATATATCTTGAAGATACCAACTCATTGAATCCGCCAATTATCGTACCCATTCCGGAAAGAAAAGTGGAAGTGGGGGACGCTATTACTTTGGATGTACAGTACAGATTTGGTGGTGGTTTTGGTGGCTTTAATATTAGTGTAAGCTAAAAAAATGCAGTCTTTAATATGTGCTGATGTAAATCCGGTACTGTTTCATTTTTTTGACTTATCTGTTGCGCCGGCACCCCTCTTTTATTCGTACATACCAATTATAATCGTCTCCCTATTTCTGGGAGTTTATATTCTTATAAAAGGTTCCTTCTCTTCTCAGAGCAAGGTATTTTTCGGGATATGTACATTTTTTTCGTTGTGGATTCTTGACCTACTATTTCAATGGATTGGTGTATATGTTAAGTACGAATATTTTTTTTGGCAAATTACTGCGTTCTTTGAAGTATTTATCCCTGTTCTAACCGTATATTTTGTTTATCTCTTTGTGGATAAAAAAAGTATATCAATTCTTGTAAAGAGTATCCTGACCTTAGTAATTTTGGGTACATTGGTTTTAATGCCAACTTCTTGGAATGTTGTATCCTTTGATGTAGTAAATTGCCAAGGAATTGTTGGGCCTCTTCTTAAATTTATTTATGGTTTTGAATTAGTATCTGCCTTTTGGGTTTTTGGATTTTGCTTGAGTAAGGGAAGGAAAGAGCGGGACCTTCTTCTTAGGAGGGAACAACTGACTTTAGGTGTTGGTACTTTGTTTTTTTTACTCATCTTCTCTCTTTCAAACATTTTCGGTGAATTAACTCAAATCTACGAAATAAACCTCATTGGGCCAATCGGAATGGTGATCTTTCTTGGTCTCATGACGTACATGATCGTAGAATTTAGACTCTTTAACATAAAACTCTTGGCGACACAGGCGCTCGTGATCGCTACCGCTATTCTCATCGCCGCCCGTACCTTCTACAGTACGACGCTCACGGGGTTTCTCCTCACGGCCGTGACACTCATTGCCTTTCTGATCAGTGGTGTTTTTCTCATACGGAGTGTAAAGCGGGAAATCGACCAGCGTGAACGTATTGAGACACTGGCGCAATACTTGGAAGATGCTAATGAGCGCCAAACGACCCTTATCCACTTTATTACTCACCAGATCAAAGGTGTTTTGACAAAAGCGAAGTACATTTTTGGTGAATTGGACATTGGCACATACGGAGACCTGCCACCGAGGGTGAAAGAGGTGACACAACAAGGGCTGAATTTTGTTACTGATGGAGTGAACATGGTGCAAAATATATTGCGTGCGTCAAATGTAAAGACAGGAAAGGTGTCGTATAAAAAAGAGCCTGTTGATTTTAAAGAGGTGGTAGAGCGAGGGGTTTTCGTCCAGAAAAAAAATGCTGAGCGAAAAGGGTTACAACTAGATATGGATACTACCGTGGGAACGTATCGGCTGGTGGGGGATTACGAACAGCTGTCCCACGCAGTATATAATTTGATCGACAATGCGATCAAATATACGCCAAGCGGGAGCATATTGGTTTCATTGCAAAGAACTGATACGATCATCCGGCTTGTGGTCAAGGATAGCGGTATTGGTATCTCGGAGTCTGATCAGAAGTATGTGTTTATCGAGGGCGGTAGGGGAGAGGAGTCTACAAAGATAAATGTAGATTCGACGGGCTATGGCTTGTTTCTCGTGAAGGGAATAGTGGAAGCACATGGGGGTTCGATTCGCTATGAGTCTGAAGGTCGGGGGAAAGGCACGACGTTTACCGTGGAGTTGCCAGTGGTAGGCGGGTAGGACAGGGATGTGGAGCGTTTTGGATACGGGAGAATACAAAATAATTTACTCAGTACCGTATCAAGGTGATACGGTACTGATGGAAATAAGCAAAAAACAACAAAAATTATTCTCTCTCTTTTTAGAACAGGACATATGGTCGTCTTTTGACGATCATCACATAATCTGGGGCGTATCCCGCTAACCCTAAGCGGTCTAACTTTACGCACATGCGTGCCAGCGAGTACTTAACAGACTATTCCTTTTCGTCATTTATTTGAATACTATTGTAATACCCATGATAGCAGACAAAATCAATAATCATGTCCAAAAAAAATATCCAAAAATCCATAAAATCATAATGGTCGCGACATCTTACGCATGTACATATACGTAAAATAAACGTAGAGTAGTGCTAGCAGACCAATGACAACAACATCCACATCATTGAGCAGGAAGGGTATCTCTCGGCTACCTATGACAAATGTTGTAAAAGAGACTTTGATCAGAACTCCTCCCGCTACCCCTCAACTAGGACAGTTGTTAATAATGAATAATACTCCGAAGGACTCCGAAAACCAATACACTCACGTGGTCGGTCATTGAGGAAGGAATGGATCTCATCCAACTCTTCCTCTGTCACTGACGCAACGTCTCTCCTCTTGGGAACAAAGCATCGTATCCATCGATTGGTGTTCTCCACCAATCCCTTTTCCCAAGAATGGTACGGATGGGTAAAATAGATATGCGTGTTGAGGAGAGTCTCAAGCTCTCTCCAGCAGGTAAATGCAATATCGTTGTCTGTGGTGATACTTTGAAGGGGAACGCCACAAAACATCTTTGAAAGCGCGGCACGAATTGTGCCGCGCTTTCTGTTGGGTAATTTCACCACAGTACTCAATTTCGTGAAGCGATCAACCACCACAAGCAACACAGTGGAGTTGTGTTTGGACACAATGAAATCCATCTCAAAATGTCCAGTACTCATACACGCTGGGCGAGCATCGATATAGAGTCTCCCGTCGTGTATGTGTTTCCAGTGACCCCGCTTCCTCCCACCTTTTTTGTTGTTCCAACCCCAGAACAACAGGTGGTCCAATGCTCGACTCTCTGCAAACTTATATATTGCTTTTGCGGAGCATAATATTCCATACTCTCGCTTGAGATGCCCGCTAATCTGTTTGGGAGACCATTTCGTTTCAAGTTTTTCCTCAACAAACACACAAAGAAAACTACTCATCGCCACTTTTAAGCACTGAGTTTTTGCTCGCCATCTGTTTGCATATGCTTTGTGTCTCGCTTTTTCCGCTTGGTATCTTCCCCGAACTGAATTTTTCTGAATCTCTCGGCTGATCGTGTTTGGACTACGTCCGAGAAACTTTGCAATCCGACGAATGACCACTCCAACGCAGTACAATTTTTCAATCACAAATCTCTCCTCAAATGATAAATGACAATATATCTTTTTCATTTTTCAGTTAGTTAATTGCTAATACAATTATTCTAACTGTCCTACTTCAAAGGTGGCTGGGGGATCCGTCGCCATGACGGGCTCATGGCACCAACAGGTTGTCAAAAAAGGGGGGGATATGCCAACCACAAACCAAGGGCCGCGAGTGCTCGTGGTGGATGATGACCATACACTTCTTGCTTTGTATAGGGCCGTACTGGAACGGTACGGGTATCAGGTTTCAGCTGTAGCCAGCGGCGAGGAGGCACTCCTTCTTCTGACCGAAGAAGGTCTCGCGCTTATTATAACAGATTTCAAAATGCCGGGCATGAGTGGCCTGGAATTGGCTCTCCATGTGAGAAGCCGAGGTCTGTCTGTACCAATGATTATGATATCTGCGAGCACGCTCGACCACCTGAAGGACGGGCTCACTAAAAATGATGTGGTCCTAATGGAAAAGCCGGTAGGTATGAAGAATCTGCTGGGCGCAGTTGCGAGCGCGCTCGCCGGTTCCCACAGTACCGTATCCTAGCCCAAATCGCCCAACCAGAGATGAGTGGCTCTCTGGTTGGGCGGCTTTGTTTTTTAGACACCACCACCTACTCACACACCAAACACCCTTCGCGCATTCGCGCGAAGGGTCTGACGGACTATTTCAATGTCCGTCTTTTTTATTTCAGCGATCTTTTTGACAACCTCTTGCACGTTAACGGGTTCATTACGCGTCCCACGCAGTGGCACCGGCGTCACGTACGGCGCATCGGTCTCCGCATGGAGCATGTCGAGTGGTGCATACGCGACCACTTCGTCATAGTCATGAGTAAAAGTAATCACGCCAGTGAACGAAACAGTGAAGCCACTATCAAAAAAACGTTGTGCGTCCTTCGGCGTCCCCGCAAAAAAATGCACGTTGCCGAGCACCGTTGCCTCCGATTTGATCATCTCCCACGCATCAAGATAGGCGTCTCCTCCTGTGCCTGGTCTGATATGAAGCATTAGGGGCTTCCCCACTTCGTTTGCAAGTGCAATCTGCGCCGAAAATGCCTCTTTTTGTTTTGCCTGTGTATCCGCATCAAGCCGATAGTAATCAAGTCCGCACTCACCGATCGCAACTACCTTCTCATGTCGTGCAAGAGCGTTATAGAAATCGTAATCGAATTCTTCGCCACGAGATGTGAACCCTTTCACGTCCACGCCAGAATCAGTCTCCAACTCCTGTGCATCATGAAAACTCCTCCCCGTATGTACTGGATGAAGACCCACAGTCGCGTAGACACCCACTTCGTACTGCTCAGCAAGCGTGACCGCCGCCTGCGACGTGTCGCGCTGCGTGCCCACGTTGATGTGCGCTACGCCCGCAGTGAGCGCGCGCTTCGTCACTACGTCCTGATCATTCGCAAATGCCGCCAAATTGACGTGTGTGTGGATGTCGATGTACGGAAATGCGTCCATACGTTTATATTATTTCCGTACAAATAGTGTCTCAGGCTTCTTGTTTGCGCACACGGTGTCTTTTATTTTTTGTGCAGTCTCCGGCATGAATGGAGTCAAGAGTTCGGCGACACGGTAGACACGTCTCACCATCGTAGTGATATCCTCTCTTGCTTTCTCTTGCACCGCAGTATCTGCTGACTTGATTGCTTTATATGGCTCATGCTCTTGCATGTATCCGTCAGCACTTTGTACGTGTTCAAAAATAAGGTCCATCGCCTCATTAATGGCAAAGTGTTCGATCTTCTCCCCCACCGTCTCCTCAAATGACTGTTCTGTAATCGTTACCGGCGTGGAAAGGTGTGCTTCCGCAAGCGTCATCACTCGCGCAACAAGATTACCGATGCCGTTGGCAAGATTGGCATTGTATGCATCGTGAAATCGCTCCATCGTAAAATCGCTATCCTCGAATGGATGGACGTGGCGTGTGAGGTAGTACCGGAGCGCCTCAGTGCCATACTCAGCCACAATCTCAAGTGGGTCAATGACGTTGCCGAGAGACTTTGACATTTTCTGCCCTCCCGAGGTAATAAAACCCCCAATCTTGACCTGCTGTGAAGTCGGTACCTGTGCAGACATGAGCATGGCCTGCCACATTGCGGATTGCTGACGGAGATTATCCTTGCCTGCGAGCTGTGTTCCGGGCCAGAAGTCATCACAGTCGTCTTTCTCCGGCCAGCCGAGCGTCGAGATGTAGTTGATCAATGCATCAAACCACACGTACATCACATGCTCCGCATCGCCGGGTACCGGCACGCCCCACGGCATCTTTGCCTTGAGACGTGAAATACTGAAGTCCTCGAGTCCACGCTTGACAAAAAGAGTGATCTCATGTTGTCTAAAATCGGGAATCACAAAGTCAGGACGAGACGCATAGAGATCCAAGAGTGGCTGTTGATATTTTGAAAACCGAAAGAAATAATTTTCTTCTTCGCGAACTTCAAGCTCTTGATTTGGATGGATGGGACATTTTCCGTCCTCCAGTTCAGAATCGGTTTTCTCCAGCTCACATCCCACACAATACTTTGTGCGATAGAGTTTTTTATAGATATCTCCGTTCTGCGCACATCGCTTCCAAAACTCCTGCGCAGCCAAGACATGGTGTGGATCAGTCGTACGAATGAAGTGAAGAATCTCCCCATCAAGCCCCAGCGCGTCTTTGAGTGTACGAAACTTCTCCGCATATTCATCAACGTACGCCTGCGGTTCCTTTCCTTCCTCAAGTGCTTTTTGGTAAATCTTCTGCCCATGCTCGTCCGTGCCGGTATTAAAAAACACGTCATAGCCCATGAGCTTTTTGTATCGAGCGATCACATCTGCGTGCATGATCTCAAGCGCAAACCCGACATGTGGTTTCGCGTTGACATATGGCAAGGTCGTGGTGATGTAGAATTTTTTCTGTTCCATGAGATGCTGGTTAGGTGGACAATACTGAAACGAGATCCCCGATAGCAACGCGCGTCTGCTCACCAGTGTCACGATCGCGGACGGTGACGGTATCTTTTTGGTCGCCTTCGAGCGTCTCAAAGTCGATGGTGATACAGTGCGGCGTGCCAATCTCATCTTGTCTGCGATACCGCTTGCCAATGTTGCCGTTGTCGTCAAATTCACAGCGCATGTGTTTTTTGAGTTGATCAAAGACCTCGAGCGCCTTTGCAACAAGTTCTGGTTTATTTTTGAGAAGTGGAAAGACCGCAACCTTTATCGGTGCGAGCTGTTTTGGTAAACGGAGCACGACCCGACATTCACCACCAAGTTCGTCCTCATCATAAAATTCGGTCATCACTGCAAGAAAGGTACGGTCTACACCCACTGATGTTTCAACAATGTGTGGAATGTATCGCTCATTCGTCGCAGGATCAAGATAACTCAAATCCTTGCCAGAATGTGTCTGGTGTTGCGTGAGATCATAGTCCCCTCGTGCGTGCACGCCTTCAAGCTCCTTAAATCCAAACGGAAACTGATACTCAATGTCCCATGCCGCCTTTGCATAAAAGACAAGGTGCTCATGCTCATGCCACTTTAAGTGCGACTCTTTAAAGCCAAGATCGAGATAGTACTGCCAACGTTTTGTGCGCCACTCTTCGTATGTTTTCATTTCAGCGTCAGGTTGCACGAAAAATTGTAGCTCCATCTGTTCAAACTCGCGTTTGCGAAAGATATACTGCCGGGGTGCGATCTCATTTCGAAATGCCTTACCAATCTGTGCGATGCCAAACGGCACTTTCACCCTAGTGCTGTCAAGCACGTTTTTAAAATTAAGATATATACCTTGACATGTCTCACCCCGTAAATAGACAGGGTCTTTGCTCCAGTCATCAGCAAAATTACCCAGATTGGTTTTGACCAACAGATTGAACGTGCGCACCTCCCCAAACTGTTTCTCTCCACACTTTGGGCAGGCAAGGGTATCCCGATGTTGATCAAAGAGTGCGTTGATCTCTGTCATTGTCATTTTTTCATCGGCAGAAATCTCGATGTCTTCCAACAGGTGGTCAGCACGTGAGCGCGTGTTGCATTTTTTGCATTCCACCAGTGGGTCAGAAAACCCACCCACATGTCCAGATGCTTCCCAAACACGTGGATGCGTCACGATTGAAGAATCGAGCCCGACAATATTCATCTCTTCTTGCACAATCGCCTTCCACCACGCCACCTTAATGTTATTGGCAAGTTCAACACCATACGGACCATAATCGTACAATCCAACAAACCCTCCATAAATCTCCGATCCGGGAAACACAAACCCACGTCGCTTGCACAGCGAGACTATTTTTTCCATCCGTGTATCTGTTTCTTTTTCAGACATAAACTCAATGCTCAGATGATCGCTTACTGCTTCTGGATCACGCGACCATCGTGTGTGTTCGGACTTGGATCTTCGGAAAGATTCGCGCTGATACTACCGGAAGTCGCGCGCACCACCGTACCGGTAAACCGATCAGTTCCCCGGAGACGTTGCGCGTCTACCAGTGCCGGTACCGTACCAACTTGTGAGGCACTTGGCAAGAATCCTACCTGGAATGCCGCGTTTGCGGTTGCATGTGCGGCAAGATCTCCCGCTGTCCATACCACTTCGCGCGTACTCGCGTTGTATACCATTGTACTCCCGCTCGAGGTAATCCCGAGCCAGGTCACATACGGCGGGAGCGTAGTGATCACTGTTGTACCGGTAAGGTCATTGCTTCCATTTGTTGCAGTCAGCATGACGGTGTACTTTGTCACCACTTCGGCCTGTGGTGGTGTCGGGCCCGTATTACTGAATGGCCCAATGGAGTAGAGGCCGTAGGAAGAAAGGGAAACGATGCTCTCGAAACGGATCGTGCGCTTCTCTGTATTGGTCAACTCTTGCGGGACTCGCTCCTCGGACACTCGACGCCCTTTGACTGACACACTATATGAGATCTCCGGTGTACGAGACACATCAATGTGTGTACCGTTGATGGAAAACGTGACTTGTGTCTGTGCCCCTGGGGCCAACTCGCGAAGTGCTGGTATCTGAGACTCATCCCATGAAATAGTGTTTGTTTTTGAATCAAAAAACCCCTGAGATGGATTCACCGCATCGCTCGTGAGCCCCGTCCCCTGCAACGAGACATTCACTACCCCGTGGTACAATGTATCTGAAAGTGTATTTTTAAGGGTGATCGAGACCGTGCCGGACCCACCTGGCTGTAGAGAAAGTACTTTTTCTACACTCCCGTTCATTGTTACGGAAAGCTTTGCAAAAGGATCCGTGAGCTTCACTCCCGACGACCCAGTCGTCAGCACTGATGCAATACGAAAGCGATCCTGGTCACTCGCCACCCCCACCGATACTTTGAAGGTACGTTCATCGGCACTGCCGCCAGTCATCACGCCCTTGAGGGTAATTTTTTTCTGAGATGACGGGGCAAGGGCATCAATTCGCCAGAGATTCTGGCCCTTCACTGGTTGTGGATCCGCACCACTAAAATCAAAGCCTGATGGATACTCGACCTGCACCAACACATTTTCTAATGGTGCCAACGCGTTTGAGGTAAGAGAGAGCGTCAGCTCTATGTCTTGCCCAGAGGATACTTCTTTTATTGCACCAATCTCGAGAGTTATGGACGACGAGCTAATTTTGAGTTTCAGTGAATCTGCTTCTTTAAAGAAGGTCGCGTTTGAACCCTTCACCCGGTACTCAACAGAAATGGCGATGGTCTTCTCTTCATTTTCTTCACCAAATATTTTCGCCTTGACGGGAATGTTCACTACTTCTCCGGGCTTGATACTACCAATATCCACGCGTTGCCGAAAAAGTTCCTTACTGGGAGTATCTACCTCTTGTGTCCCCGCCGGATACTCGACAATGAGTGTCGCTGACTCAACGGCGACGGTATTGTGATTACTCACTCCCACCTGTAGTGAGAGCTCAGTGCCACCACTAATGACCGCTGGTGCTTTGACCTCAATGACAATATTGTTTGCTGAAATACTGTTTTGTCCAAAGAAAATAAATGAACCAGAGAGGATCAGGGCAACAAAAAAGAAGAGTCCTGCAAAGGCGAGGATTTTTGCACGGTGTCCACTGAATATACCATTCTTTTTTTGAGACATTGGTGGTGTATCTATGGTACCCCCTGGGGCCTCTGTATGTATCACTGCTGGCGCTGGGGCTACTGAGCGAAGTACCGGGGGACGAAGTGGGGTGTCATCAATACGGTGTAACGTGGGTGTGAATGATGTGCGCGCCTGTCCTGCCTCCTTTGGGCGCGGTGGTGTGGCGGGAAGCGCATGCCGTGTGGAGGCTGTTGGATCAATAGTACGAGAATACAGTCGATCGCGAATCCCACGCAATTGTTGTTCGTGGTCTGTTTCAAGACGTGAACGAATAACCTTTTTGTTGCCCGCGCCGCCTGCACCCACCACTGGTGGAACACTATCAGCGGTGGGTGTATTCCCACCAACAGAGCCTCGTTTAGCCATATCGCATAGTATAGCATGGGAGTACTCTATGCTTACCGACTGTACCAAACTACAGCTGGCTCACCACAAGCGCCTCATCGATCGCTCGTTGTACCACACTGGTCTCGGTGAGATGCGCTTCGGGAAGCAGAAGTGCGTGAGAAAGGGACGGCGCGGCGAGTAGGTGCTGATACGCGTCATGTGGCGCAATATACCCAAGCGCCGAAATAACTCTGAGTGTGAGGACCTGCTCGCCGCGCCGTCCCTCTCCACCTCCCTGCACGACCGTCTCGAGCCCCTCAATAAGTATGGTATACAGCGCAACGTGTGGCTCCTCACCACGTACTAATCGGCGCACCAGCTTCAGTACTCGCAGAAGAGCACCCCGCGTCTGTCGATCTGTTGTCGCATAATACAAATTATGAGAACGCTCGGCACCAATAATCCGCCACCCCTGCTTACCACGCACCAACGATACTCGCACCAGAGAAAAATCTTGTAAACTGTATCGTAGTTTTGATTGTTCTTTGCGCACACTCACTGCACGCGCGTAGAGCAATCCCGCATCGCGGGTAAAAAGAGTAAACGTCCGATCGGCTGAAAGTTGGTCTTCACTCCCGATCACAAGTGCCTCTGTTGTGTACGCTTGATAAGCCACAATATATCTCTCAGTGCTCAACACTCTTAAGTCTAACGAGAAACTCTACCCCATCAGCAACAATAACGGCACTGTCTCCTTGGTCAAGCTTTCCGAAGCTAAGTGTGTTCGCACCGATCGTTCGCATAATTATTGCTCGGTGTGTCTCGATAATATGTTCCCCTTTGGGCGAGGTGTCGATTGTCAGCGTAATTTTGTTACTGGGTGTAAGGCCATATAACTTGCGCACATCTTGGATACCACGGATCAACTCACGCGCCATACCTTCTTGTTTCAAGGATTCCGTCATAGTCGTATCGAGTACGACCGGATCCACCTGCGAAGGATCACGCACCACTTCCTTCACATTCACCTCATCTCGAACCAGCGCGAGGAGGTCGTCATCCATAAAGATTCCCTCCGCATCACGCACAGAAAGCTTTTGCAAAGGTTGGCGCACCCTAATTCCTGCTTTACTTCTCGCTTCAAGTCCAAGCGAGACAACTTCGCGAACTGTTTTCATATCATCAAGGAGTATTGCGGTCACCGGTCCTGATACCACCTGTGGCCATGTCTCCAGATGTACACTTTCCTTCTCGCCACCCACTCCTTGATAGATACTCTCCGCAATAAATGGCATTACCGGCGCAATAGCTTTCGCAAGGGTCAATAACACAAAGCGCGTCGTCGCAATCGCATACGCCCGATCAGACACATCCTCACTCTTAAAACGGTCACGCGAGCGACGCACATACCACGTCGAAAAATCCTCAATGAATTCACGGAGTGGGCGTGTTGCACGCGGAAGATCGTACACCTCAAGCGCTTCGGTTGTGGTACCAATAAGTTCATTGAGACGCGACACGATCCACCGATCAAGAACATGGGGACTTCCCCCCGCATCCACCGACACATCCGCTTTGTACAAATCATAAAATGTATACGTGTTCCAGAGAAGATTCACGATGCGATTATGTGCCTCACGCACCTCTGCATCTTTAAAACTCAAGTCCTCCGCCTGCATGATGACCCCAGACATCAAATAATACCGGAGCGCGTCCACGCCGAAGCTATCAAACAGCGCAAATGGGTCAGTATAATTCCCTTTTGACTTACTCATCTTCGTCCCATCGCTGGCAAGAATCGTGCCAGTCACGAGTACACCCTTAAAACTTGGCTTGTCGAAGAGGAGTACTGAAATGGCGTGCATGTAGTAGAACCAGGTACGCGTCTGTGCGACATATTCAGAAATAAAATCAGCGGGGTATGATTTCCCTTCCCTCGGCTCAAACGTCGTACTATCCGCAAACGGATAGTGTCGCTCCGCAAACGGCATAGAGCCAGACTCCACCCACCCATCAATCACTTCCGGCGTCCGCACCAGTGCGACACCGTCCTGTGCCACTAGCGTCAGTGCATCAATGTATGGCCGATGCACATCAAGCTCATAGAGATGGTTGTGTGGTAACGGAACAAAATCAATTGTTCGCACTTCTGCGTTTTTGATATAGTGCTCCCCGAGCGTAATTGCCGAGGCCCTATCCGCACCTTTGGCGATCGCTTCGAGCATCCAGAGCGTATCGCCATGTGAGAGGATGAGAATCTTTTTGTTCTGATACGTCGCCTCGATCTCGTAGAGCAATTCACCCACGCGCGTACGCAGCATGTTGAGTGTCTCACTCCCTTCGAGTGCAGTGGTAAATTTCTCTGCCACGGAACCGAACGCTTTGTTTTTGTCTGCCATAGTCTTTCCCTCAAAGCCTCCCATATCAAGCTCCCGCAGACGCGTATCCGAAATGACGTGTTCAGGATCAAGAGAAAGTGCCTCCGCAACCAACAGTGCCGACTCGTGGGTGCGTTGCAGTGGTGAGTAGAGTAAAAGGTCAATATCCTTCGGCATATCTTTCAGCGCTTCTCGCATCTGCTCCCTTCCCTTTTCGGTCAACCCATTCTGTACTGTGGGATCAGAATTCAGTACGCCCGTGACGTTATACTCAGACTCCCCATGACGCATAAGAAAGTACGTATTCCCGGAGCGTTTTGTATGCTTCTGTAGCTCAGCAAATGAACCAATAACCGTGAGCGCGCCCGTCTGCGGATGTTTCCATATCGGCATCGGTGACGCCCAAAAACGATTGCGTGAGATCGTCCAATCCGGCGCATTTTCAACAATGTTTTTATACCGTCCCTGTTTGAGATGCCCCGGCACCCAGTTGATATCTTCATTGGTCTCGAGCATCCGATCTTTCACCTTCTGAATGTTGATAAACCACGAGACAAGTGCGTTATAGATAAGTGCCGTCCCACAGCGATGACAGTGCGGATAGCTGTGCGTATACGACTTCTTCTCAAAGAGAAGCCCGCGAGACTCTAGATCTGCTGTCACCGCCTTCCCCCCTTTCTTAAAATACTGCCCGCGCACAAGCTCTGGCGCATCTTCGTTGAAGTTTCCACTCGCATCAAGAAGCGGCACCATCGGTAAATCTTCTTTCACTCCAAGCGCATAGTCATCTTCTCCATAAATCACTGCTGTGTGCACGATGCCTGTCCCCTCATCGGTCATCACAAAGTCGGCGGGTAAAACGGTAAACGCCTTTTCTTTTTGTTGAATAGTTACTTTTGAAATATCAAAAAGTGGTTCGTACGAGAGACCGACGAGGTTGCTCCCTTTTAGATCTACTGATTGTGGCGCTTGCATAAACGATGACGAGTAAGATTCAGCCTTCTTCTCCCCAGGCAACCGCTTGAGCCAGGCCTGACTAGACATAATCAAGCGATCTGATCCACTCAGTTGGACTACATACTCAATATCCTCCCCTACCGCCAACGCCACATTCCCCGGCAATGTCCACGGCGTCGTTGTCCACGCGAGCAGATACGTATGGTCGTCTGTCTCCCAGTCGCCAATTTTTTGTCCGGGTTTCACCTTGAATTTCACCGTCACGGCTTCCTCGGTCACGTCCTTGTACGAATTGTCCATCGCAATCTCCGCCTTTGAGAGCGGAGTCTCACAATGCGGACAATACAACAACACCTTGCGTCCTTCGTACAAAAGCCCCTTATCATATATCTGCTTCAGCCCCCACCACGTCGACTCGATGAATGAGTTATCCATCGTCTTATAGTCATGCTCCATATCCACCCAGCGACCGGCGCGATCGATATACTTTTCCCACTCATCAGCAAAACGCAAGACCGCCGCACGACACGCCTCATTAAATACGTCGATCCCCATGTCGAGGATATCTTTTTTTGATTTGAGACCAAGTTCCTTCTCGATCATGTTTTCAATCGGCAGACCGTGACAGTCCCACCCCCACACGCGACGCACGTGATAGCCACGCATTGTCTTGTATCGCGGAATCACATCCTTGACGATCGAAGAAAGAAGCGAGCCGTAGTGTGGCAAACCGGTCGCAAACGGCGGACCATCATAAAACACAAACTCACCATTGGGAGACTCCTTCTCCAGTGTCTTTGTGAATATATCCTGCTCCTTCCAAAACTTCAAAATCGCCTCCTCACGGAGCGCAGTTTCACTTTTCCCTGATGGGGGTGCGTCATCCCTTTCAGCAGGTTGTGGTGTGTTGAGAGGTTGTGGTGTGTTCAGAGGGTCTTTCGGCATACCGTCTCATTCTAGTCGCTTTTGAACAAAAAACAACGCGCTGAATAAGTCCACCCCTTTCTGCACCCCTCTGGTAATTGTTCACGATAGTACT
>CAZTKT010000016.1:0-19826 GCA_964614265.1 uncultured Candidatus Saccharibacteria bacterium
CATATGATAACGCAACACCAATCAACACTCTGCAAGGGTTTTTAGACAGGCTCTAACTAACAAGGAAGGTGTGCAATGAAAGGGGTCCAGTCCAGGGTTACTCTTGCTGGGACACAAGTTATGCAGGTCATAGAAATAATCCGTAACTGGCTAAGTTAATGCACTAAATATTATGCTTAGCGTTGAACGAGTAAAAGAACTAATAAACGATCCGAAACTCTCCGATAAAGAGGTTGAGGAAATCAGAGACGGCTTTTATCAACTTGCTGAAATCATGTTTGAGCAGTGGCAAGCGGAGAGGATAAAAGCTAAGGCCGAACAAAAAGAAAATGAGAAAAAAGAGGAACCCAAAATTTAAGGTTGAGGTGATTTATAGGGATGCCCCGGATAAGAAGGACCGTGTGCGACAGCTTTGGGATTTACTGGTTTCTCTACCTGATTCGGATTCCACTAAGCAAAAGAGTAAGCTTGAGAGGTGAGTTATTGTCCCTTAACTGAGCCCTTATTTGGCAACCCTATTTCCAGAGGGAAGTATTGACAAATATGATGTTTAGGTGTATGATATAGGGTGTAGTTCTTTGATAAGACTTGCGATCTGGTCATAGCGAAAAGTGGCTTAAAACTAGGCCATTCCTCGCTATGACCACACAGGCCATGGTTCCTCCTCGGATTAGAGGAAAACGAAACGGGCAAATTAGCCCAAGGAGATACAATCATGAGCACAGAATTCGCATCCGCCAGCCTCACCGCTGGCCAACTCAACGCCATCGTCAAGAAACTCGGTGGCCACGACATGGCGCTCCGTTTTCTCCGCGACGAACTCTCGGTTTCCGAACCGACCCGTTCGTGGCGCGAGGAAGATGGCGTCATCTACTTCTCGGTCACCAGCGACGGCACGACCGGCGAGGACTGGATCAAGCGTCTGGAAGGCAACGGTTTCCGCGTCGGAGACTACGCCAAGCAGGTGCTCCGTTCGCCGGACTTCAAACCGACGAGCGGCGTGACGACCGAAGTCGCCGTTCTCAAGGGCATGCTCTTCGAGGACAACGACCGGATCACGAAGAAGATTCGCGCCGAGGCCGACAAGCGCAAGCTCTCGAAGCCGAACGCCGAACTGGCTTGCCTCATCCGTGAGAAGTTCACGGACAAGGAGATCGAAGCCATGGGTCTGTGGTACATCGTTGCCATGCACGAACCCATTAACGACTCCGGCGGCGGTCCGGGCTTGCTGGGCGCGAGCCGTGGCGGCGATGGTCGCGGGCTCGGCGCGTGCGACGGCGGGCCTGACGTCGGGTGGGGTCGTGACGGCGGGTTCGCGTTCGCCGTGTCGCAAGTCAGTTCTCAACACTAAGACTCTCGGGACTTCAGTCCCTTTGAACTTAGTCCTTAGCCCTGTTCCGATCCGTCGGAATGGGGCTAATTTTTTTTCATAAAATATAAAATTCAGATATAATACTTGTGGCAGTAGGTGAATATGTGGGCGGTCAAGGCTTCCCGCTACCGAACCCAGTATCCATGCATCGGGAGTATCCGCGGCCACGGTTTCGGATAGAGTGGTGCATGCAGAAACTTCAATAAAAAAGAAGATACTTGGCGCGAGACATTAAGGCATTGCGATGCCGGATTCGATTCAACCCTGAGAGTATTCGAGGGGTGGTGATATGGAAGATGTTTCGCGCAATCCGACAGCGATCCGAACTTGCTGAACGCGAACCGTAACGACGATGGTCGCTGGCTCAACGCGTACAACGACAGGCCTGACAACAGGTGGAATCGTGACAACGGGTTCGCGTTCGCCGTGTCGCAACTCTCTTCATTTCTCTCCGGCTTTGGCTGGAGAGTTTTGTTTTGCGAGCTGTCCGTTCCAACCGCCGAGCATTTTGCCGGCCTCATCCAACTTTACGGAAAGAGCGATATATTTCTTATCATCGAGAGATTTTGTTTCCCAGAGTACCAAAAGAAGTACACGGAGGGTGTCCGCTTTCTTGATCGCGAGACGAACATACGGATGTTTCTCTGTAGGCGAGAGAAAACTGGCGGCCGATATCGCTTCTATCACTTCGACAAACAATGTGTCTATACGTTGGCCGAGAGAGTGACGATGCACCTTGGGTAAGTCTTGATAAAATTTGTACCACAACAGGTACGACTCATTAACTTTGCTTAAAACTGGCAAAAGCTTCTGCGGGGGGGGTGACTTCAATGTTATGTCCAGAATCCAATTTCAACATACATATAATCATATCATTTCGCTCGAAAATCTTCTCGAAGCGTGGAAAGAATTCGTGCGCGGAAAAAGGTCGCGCAAAGACGTGCAAGAATTCGAGCGAAATCTGATGGCGAACATTATTTCGCTTCACCGCGAACTTGTGGCGAAAACGTACATCCATTCTGCGTATCAGCATTTCAAGATCGCCGATCCGAAGCCGCGCGACATCCACAAAGCAAGTGTTCGAGACCGGCTTTTACATCACGCATTGCATAGGCAACTGTCGCCATTTTTTGCAAAGACGTTTATCTCCGACTCGAATTCCTGCCAAGACGGAAAAGGTACGCACCGAGCTCTCCGCAGATTCAGAAAATTCATCGGCATTGTTTCAGAGAACAACGTTCGGACGGTATGGGTGCTTAAATGCGATATCAGAAAGTTTTTCGCAAACATCGATCACGCGATTCTCTTGGACATATCTGCAAAATATATTTCCGATCAAGATATTCTCCATTTCTTGTCTGTCATCGTTCGGAGTTTTCATTCGAATGCTGTCGGCGTCGGACTTCCGCTCGGCAATTTAACGTCCCAGCTTCTGGTAAACATTTACATGAACGAATTCGACCAATTTATGAAGCATCGGCTCAAGGCGAAATATTATCTGCGCTATGCCGACGATTTTGCTGTCCTTTCGACGGACAAGGCGTACCTTGAAACCATTTTGCCGACGATGCAGGAGTTTTTAGGAAACAAGCTCAAGCTCTCCATGCATCCGGATAAGATTTTCATACAGACTGTCGCTTCGGGCGTCGACTTTCTCGGCTGGGTGCATTTTTCGGATCATCGGGTTTTAAGGACGACGACCAAAAAGAGGATGTTCAGAAATATAAAAGCGAAAGCTGGAAAGGAAGAAACGGTGCAGTCGTATCTCGGCCTCATCGGCCACGGCAACAGCTGGAAGTTGCGACAGAAAATTATTGATAAAGCGTCCAAACTCAAATCTTCCAATTAAGTCGGCCATATTTGCTTAATTAAGCAAATCGTCCTAAGGGTTCAAATTTGGTCAAACCGGTGGTTGATGTGGCAAGGTGGGTCAAACGTCGATCCTCGGCACAAAGCTCGCCACCGGGGCAAATAGTTGGGCAAAAAACGGTTAGATAAGGTTAGTTGTGGTTAAGTGATTTTATTCCGAACTTTTGCTCAAAACCGGTGGCTACTGGTGGGATAAGGTGAAATGGTTTTGGACCGGACTTTTGCCAAAAACGGGTGAGTTAGGGTGACTTGGGGTGAGTTGGCTATTTCGGCTGGTAGGGCATCGGGAAGTCATAAATCTTCCCAACGCGCTTGATATTGTTGATTTTTTCGCGTACCGTAACCATATAACCCCTGTCCTCGAGTACGGTTATAACTCCGGACAGTGCCCGACCCCAGAAACAGAGCGTCCATACTACACAAAGAAAAAAATTGACTGGAAAAACGTTTAGAAAGTCCAGCGCTCCATAATGCCCGCAAGAGTCGTGTCATACTCTGGAAAAGTCGTGAGTTGATAGAAGTACCCGTCGTGGATAAACCACAGTTCTCGTGTCTTCCCCAACACTGTATCGTTTGACCAAAACAACACCGCAGAAATCTGCGTCGAGGTAATAAGTGCAGTCTGTGGCTCTTCGATCACCACCTCTGGCATATCTTTGCGAATACGCTCGACCGTCAGTGGTCCTTCTTCGTCAAAGGGAAAGAAGTGGAGTTGAAAACCCTGTTTCTCGCCACCCCCTAGGAAGATCGCCTCATTACCATTTTTCTCCGTAAGCTCGGTCACTTTCAATTCTTTTGGATACGCAAACGCAAAGAATGGTGTCTCGTGATCGTAGGTAGCGAGACCTTCGGTTGATGCGGTAGAAGATGCGGAAGAGACATCTGTTGTTCCGCCTGCCACGTTCATCTCAGACGTACTCATAGACGCTAGCTTCGCACGTACTCGTCCTAAAACGCTGCCCGCGGGAGCACGCCACAACAGTACTACTCCAACGCCGACTAAAAGCATCACGAAACGCAAAGTGAAGGTACGTGCTCGTGATTTGTGGAAAATTTTTTTCATAGTGTCACGTTCCAATCTTTTTGCATACATCGTATAGTATATATCCTCTACAACCCCATGTTGTATAAGCGTTTGATTTCCTCTGCAGAGAGTGCGCGGTTGTATACGCGGACATCGTCAAATTTTCCGAGAATATAAGAATCAAATAGAACCCTCTCTATCTCAAGAGGACGACCGGTGAGTGCAGGTTGTCCTGTTAATACGCCGGTCGCTACTTCTTGCCCATTCTTATAAAGGTGATAGGTGTCCCCTGTACGTGTTAAGGTAAAAAGTTCCCAACGTCCCCTGACATGCGCCCCACCATTGAGACGTACACCTACGGTACTGACGGATATTACAGCATCTACCCGAGTGGTGGTTACACGCTGAAATTGCCAATAATCGTTACCCCCCCCAGCATCCATACGACCCGCCATAGCCACAAAAGATCCTGTCGATGAATTGGGATCATCCCAGAACCACAGCGAAAAAGTATAGTCATTTGCGAAATCGAATATAGAGGAAGATGGTATAGTCACATAATCATTCACCCCGTCAAAGCTCATCCCCTGCCCGATCTTACCAAGGGTGGTGACAGGTCCGTTGGTAAGCGTCCCATTATTGCCCTGCCCGCTCTTGTCGTAGGCGATGACACCTGCCATGTCGGGGCCGTCGAATGTCCAGTGGCCTACCAAACCGTCAGTGAGTGTATCGGTACGAGTCTTGTTGACTTTGGTGGTACCGCCGATGTTGTATAGGCGTTTGATTTCTGCAGGAGACAGCGCACGGTTATATATGCGGACGTCATCGATGGAGCCATTCATATAAAGATTACTGGAACCAAAATACCCAATATTATAAGACGTGTATGAACCAGTCGGACTGAAAGACTGTGATTCTTTAAATATTCCATTGACATAGAGCGATATACTGCCGCCGGAAATTGTATATGTAAGATGTTGCCAGATGCCAAGAGTGATATAATTCGCTGAGAAATAGAGGCCCGATGAGTAGAACATCTGAGCGACGCTGGCTACTCCCAAATTTAAGCCATTACTTGCTCCTGATGCGCTGAACCATGCGGGATAGGTATTATCATAATTCCTTAAATTCACCCACATACTAACACTCATGGCGGTGGCAGACACCGTAGGACCAGCGATACTCACAACATCATTCACCCCGTCAAAGCTCATTCCCTGCCCGATCTTGCCGAGTGCAGTCGTGGGTCCATTGGTGAGCGTCCCCTTATTGCCCTGCCCGCTCTTGTCGTAGGCGATGACACCTGCCATGTCGGGGCCATCGAAGGTCCAGTGACCGACGAGACCGTCAGTGAGCGTGTCGGTACGAGTCTTGTTGACTTTGGTGGTACCTCCAATGTTGTATAGGCGTTTGATTTCCTCTGCAGAGAGCGCACGGTTGTATATGCGGACTTCGTCAAGAATGCCATCAACACCGCGATTGGGTGTCGGTTTGTTACCGATAGTTAGGATATTGCTAGAATCGCTCGGTCTACTGCCCACACCACTTGTGCCACTAGTAGCTATCTCCACACCATTTTTATACATACGGACACTGCTTGCGGCTGAAGTTCCGTCCCAGGTCACAACCCAGTGAACCCATTTGCCAAATTCAGAAGAAGGTAATGTGTTGTTTGCATTGACAGTAAGATGTGTTCCTCCATCGTGCATAACCTGAAAGCGAAGACCAGCAGAACCTGTAACATAATTTCCAAAAACCCATCCAGCACCTGTGAAATCTCCATTTTTATTCACAATATGTCCCTGACCCCCGGCTCCATAACCATTTGGTTTTTCCCATACGGAAATAGATAGTGTGCTTATATTATTGAGAGAAGAAGCGGCGGCTACACTGATAACATCATCCACCGAGTCAAACTGCAATCCCTGCCCAATCTTGCCGAGGGTGGTGACCGGTCCACCGGTGAGCGTCCCATTGTTGCTCTGTCCACTCTTGTCATAAGCGATGACACCTGCCATGTCGGGACCATCGAAGGTCCACTGGCCGACGAGACCGCTGGTCAGTCCTATATAGAGAGGACGCTGGACAATAAATCCAGCATGTACTTCGTGTGGAGACACTAGAAAGAAAATACCAACAAGCAAGGGAACGAGTAATCCGAGTTTAGAGAAGCGGTGGTGGCTAAATCGGAAGGTGGTACGCGGTAGGGTGCCCCGCGCCGAAGGCGCGGGGCTATCGCACTCGATTCTCTTTCCTCTCTTCTGTTGTGTGATCTGATATTTCATTTTGATTGTTGTAGTGCTTAGACTATCCCCTGTGGTCATTTGACTGATGTTTATGTTTTGTGTAGTATACTTGGACAAATGGCTTCGGCCCGACTCTGCCGCGAGGCAGAGGTAAAAATGAAAAATTCAAGGCACTGGCGCCTTGAATTTTTTTAGTACAATCTGAAAATCAAGTACGGAGATTTCCCCAAGTCTATGACTCAGGCGAGAAGCATCTATCAACCTTACTTGGGATATTATGGCTGAGCTCGACATACCCCCGAGTACAAATGACACGTAGTGTTTTGTTTTTTTGTTTGATCTAGTGATTGGAATCGCCCAGAAAATCTCACGTTCATGAAAAAAGGGACGACGCACTACAGCATCTAATTGCTTTTTTTTATGATGCCAACTTTTAAAATCTTTTTGCATATCGTTTGTTTCCCATGTTCTGTTGTGTGTGATATCTGTCCATAATACTATGTATATTCTCGAAGTATCCACACGCCCTGTTCTTTCGTAGTACTGCCCTACCCACCTGGTCCTGGCGTAGGTGTTGGCTCTGGTACTGGCTCTGGTTCTGGAGCAGGTACTGGCTCCGGTGGAGGTATATCAGAAGGTGGCGGAGGTGGTTCATCTGGAGGTGGCGGAGGCGGTGGTTCGACAGGAGGTGGAGGCGGTGGTGTATGAGTACCCTCAAGCTCTGCAACACGCGCCTCAAGTGTTTGGATACGCTCCTCCTGTGACGTATCGTGCGCAAACAATGTCGCGACCTTTTCGCCCAGATCAGTTACGCTGAGATAGAGCTGTTTAATCGCTCCAACCACCACTGATAGTATCGCCCTATCATCAATACCTGAAACGGTACCACTGGCGTTATGGGTCGCAAGTATCTCATCGACTGCGGCAGTGTCTTCTGCGATGAACCCATAACGAGTTCTACCATCTCCTTGATTATACACAAAGGATACTGGGGTGAGTTTGTTGATGGTGTCGAGACTATCGAGTGTCAGTGTATTGATATCGTGTTTCGTGTCTCTGGTGGAAGAGAGACAGGCGTCTGATGCGCTGTTGTATACGACTTGCTTGTTGACATCAAGACAGAGAGATCCTGCACCAGTCGCTCCCGTGAGACCATCGAAGCCAACAGTGCCAGTGACGGAGAGGGTTCTCCAGGGTGTGGTGGTACCGATGCCGACACTGCCCCCATTAGTCACCACAAAGTTAGTCGCGGTAGAGGAGCCAATGACAAAGGATGGTGCAGAGCCAAGAGTATCAGCATTAATGGAGAATTGGCCCCATGGGGTGGTGGTTCCAAAACCTGCACGGCCATTTTGGTTCACCCCAGTCACTGCGAACGTTGGTGTGCTACTGCCATTATTAGAGATAATGAATGGAAATGGTGCACTGGACATCTCAACAGAGAAGTCTCCCCATGGGGTGGTAGAGGCAATACCAACATGTCCGTATGTGATAACACCGGCGGCGGTGGTCGTTGCGTATAGGGTGAGGAGTGGGTTAGTACCAATCTGTGCAGAATAACTGAGTGGAATGCTTGCGGTGGTGGTGGCGGTTGGCATGTCGATCCATGAGAGTATTCCGGCATCGGTATCAAATGCCATCGGACCGGAGTTGAGGGCGTCAATGCTGACTTTGCCAGTCACGCCATCGTAGGCAACTGCCCCACCATCAAAGAGAACTCCTCCTTTAAATGAAGTGGTGGCGACTAGGCCTCCACTGTTGGTATTGATAGAGATGATCGGTGTCGCCGTGGTAGAGGTAGCAAGTGTCCACGCATAGATACTGTTGTTGGCGATCGTGCTGGTAGCAGAGGTGAGGTAATTGAGGGTAAGTGTGGTAGCAGTCGAGGAAGCGAAGTTGATGACATTTGAGTCAAAGAATGCATTGCCGGAGACTGAGAGAAGTGAGGATGGTGAGGTGGTACCGATGCCGATGTAGCCTCCATTAGTCACAATAAAGTTGGTCGCAGTCGATGAACCAATGACAAACTGTGGAGCTGAGCCGATTGCGCTGGCGTTGACGGAGAGGAGTCCCCATGGAGAAGAGGTACCAATACCCAATCTCCTGTTGGTATCATCCCAGAAGAAGGAAGAGGAGGAGGATGCTTGAGTGAGACGGAGTCCATCGGAGAAGACTACGCCACCGTTGTAGAAGGTGGTGGTGGCGGTGCCACCGGAGGCGAGGGTGTTGGTGAAGCTTGAGCCTCCGACGCAGGTACCATTGATTGCATAGCATCCTGAGGAGAGGTTGACACCACCACCGGTACTGTAGAGAGTGGAAGTGGCAGTGGTGAAGTTGGCAATGTTTGCGATGGAGAGAAGTGAGCCGGGTGTGGTGGTGCCGATGCCGATGTTGCCACTTCCATCAATCACGAATCTATCAAGCGTTCCAAGTGTCGTCGATGATGCAATGGAGAAGCGACCTCCGTTTGTCACGTCCATGCCGAGCGTCCACTTGTATGTGGAGCCTGATGCTCCTGAGAAGCCGATGGCTGATTTAGTGGTGGAGTAGATGTCGAGTTTGTTGTTTGGTGTGGTGGTACCGATGCCAACATTGCCAGTAGTTGGTGCAATCCTCATTCTTTCAACGTTATCTCCATAAAAAGTTGGATAAAAGTCTGCACTCGTTCCACCAATGCGCACTTCCCCGGTGCCATACGCAATGAAAGAAGCTCGTGGGGGCACACCACAACCTTGGGCACACTCTCTCCCAGCGTAGAGCATAATACCCGCGTTCCATGGACTCTGCGCCGATTCAATGGTCAGCATCGTGCTTGTAGCACTATAGAGGTGAAATGCAGATTCTGGTGTCGTAATACCGACCCCAACACTCCCCCTGTTGGTCACCGTCAACGCTGGTGACGTACTCGTCGCATACGCGTCCGTAGATGTGCCGATGTACAGATTCCCTCCCATGGATGAGAAGAGCCAATGTTTGAGGTTTGCTCCTGCGCTGGTGTCAGAGAGTGCAAATGATGGACGAGTGCCAGCAGCTTGGAGGAGCCAGTTAGGCGTCGTCGTACCAATACCCAGTCTCCTGTTGGTATCATCCCAGAAGAAGGAAGAGGTTGATGATGCTTGAGTGAGACGGAGTCCATCGGAGAAGACGACGCCGCCGTTGTAGAAGGTGGTGGTGGCGGTACCGCCGGAGGCGAGGGTGTTGGAGAAGCTTGAGCCTCCAACGCAGGTACCGTTGATTGCGTAGCATCCTCCTGCAAGATTGATACCACCGGTGCCATACAGTGATGAGGTTGCGGTGGTGAAGTTGGCAATGTTTGCGATGGAGAGAAGTGAGCCGGGTGTGGTGGTGCCGATGCCGATGTTGCCACTTCCATCAATCACGAATCTATCAAGCGTTCCAAGTGTCGTCGATGATGCAATGGAGAAGCGACCTCCGTTTGTCACGTCCATGCCGAGCGTCCACTTGTATGTGGAGCCTGATGCTCCTGAGAAGCCGATGGCTGATTTAGTGGTGGAGTAGATGTCGAGTTTGTTGTTTGGTGTGGTGGTACCGATGCCTAGGCTACCGTTTTCATCAAGGCGCATCTTTTCAGTCAGAGTTCCATTGGTCGCAGTCCAAAATGATTCGGCACCACCGCCAGCGCCACTCCCCGGACGCCTTACGCCAATAATGGATGCCATCACAATTTGATTGCTATTGAATCCAAATGTGACCTGCCCATAAATTGACTCACTCCCCCCTGGTTGACCATATAAGCCAAGAGTTGGATAAGTAGCACTGTTAACTGATGAGACTCTCAATGTATTACTCGTAGCAGAGAGGACTTCCATTTGAGCCTGTGGGCTCGCCGTCCCCACCCCCACATTCCCTCCATTGGTCACGACGAAGTTAGTCGCCGTCGATGACCCAACGACAAACTGTGGAGCGGCACCGATTGCGTCGGCGTTGACGGAGAGGAGTCCCCAGGGTGAGGTAGTACCAACACCAATATTTTGATTCGTCGCAATAAATAGTGATGAGGTTGCGGTGAGTGTATTGGTTCCACTAAAGTATGGGAATTGTCCGGTGGTACCACTATAGAGAGATGAGGTAGCAATAGTGAAGGAGCCTGATGCACCACCAACAAATGCACCAAGGGTACCTGAATAGGAGAGACCAAGACCAAGTGTGGGTGTTGAGGTGGCGGCGTATGCGAGAGCGGTACCACCGGAGTTTGCATACAGTAGTTGATTTGCAGTGAAAGAAGTGACGCCGGTACCGCCACGAAGTACCGCGAGTGTGCCAGACGTATCAGAGAGTGCCACATTGAGAGTGGAAGTAGCCACCCACGATGGTCTTCCTGTGGTATACGAGTTGGTGAGGAAGCCACCAGTGGATGAGGCAAGTGCGGTGAGTGCGGTACTGCCTGAGCCAAAGATGAGACTGCCGTCAGCAACGGATGAGAGACCAGTACCACCACCAGCGACAGTGAGTGTGCCAGAGACTGTTGGTGGAGCAAAGGTGAAGGTACCACTGGAGTTGGTGATGGCGTTTGAGAGCGTGAGACCATTAAAGGATGTGGCGGTTGAAGTGGCGAAGGTGATGGCGCCAGTCACTGCAGAGCCATAGGTGTGTGCAAGGGAGAGGAGACCAGTGTTGGTGATGGATGGCGAGACGGTACCGACCACGGTGAAAGAGGAGCAGGAGACACCGGAGGAACAGGATGCGGAGGAAGTGGCTGATGCATAGAGTGCACCACTGTTTGCAGAGACGAGACCTGCAAGTGAGCCGAGTACTGGGGTATTGGTAAATGTTTGTGTATTTGCCCAGGTGTTTGCAGTGGTAGTGCCGAATGCAAGTGAGATAGTGTTGACGCTTCTGGTGATTGGATAGGTAAAGGTGAGTGCACTTTCTTTTGCATTCCATGTTGCTGATGAAGCAATGTATGCGTCTGCGATTGCTGTACCATTCCATGTTCCCTCTTTCACTGTGCCGGTGGTATCAACGCGGAATGCATTACCTGCGGTACCAATTGAAAAGAGTGAGAGTGGTGAGGTAGTACCAACACCGATATTTTGATTCGTCGCAATAAATAGTGATGAGGTTGCGGTGAGTGTGGTACCTGTCCCTGCATAGTATGGAAATTGTCCAGTGGTACCAGAGCCTACGGTACCAGAGCCAGTACCTGAACCAACGCACGTTCCATTGACTGCAAAACATCCTGCCGCAAGATTGATACCACCGGTACCATACAGTGATGAGGTTGCGGTGGTGAAGTTGGCGATGTTTGCGATGGAGAGAAGTGAGCCGGGTGTGGTGGTGCCGATGCCGACATACTGATTACTTGCAAGAAAAATCGATGAGGTTGCAGTGAGCGTAGTGCCTGCTCCCGCATAGTAGGGGAATTGTCCAGTGGTACCGCTATTCACCGTACCAGAACCACTACCACTTCCGCTTACACACGTGCCATTGATTGAAAAACATCCGGTGGTGATATTAATTCCCCCTGCAAACGTGGATGTGGCACTCCCCGTGACGGTAAATGTGGCGGTAGAGAGCGCCCCAGAAATGGTGCCGCCAGAAAGTGGAAGCATGAGTTGTGCGAAAGCATTGATACTATCAAAAATATTATCGGCTGTAGTCCCGATTGAGTACGTGGTAGGCTTGTTCATTTTACGCAGTGCTTGCTGTGTCTCTTGTCTCAATAAAATCAAACCCGTAGCAAAATCATTCATGGTAACGTACGAAGTGTTTGGCAGTAGGCTCGATGCAGATGACACGTGCACAAAGGAAGGTATGAGCTTCGTGGTGGCTGAAGTGGATGAAGACCCGTCTTTGGTGTTTGAAATAGTATGCGCCGTTGATACGCTAGCACCATTGGTTGTTGTGGGTATGACGATGTCTGATCGTACCAGCACCGTTTGTTCACACGAAGAACCAAAAAATGAGAGGCCAGCACACCACAGTGAACTGAATGTCTCGGAGTGTAACCGTACATACAGGTCTTGTGCTACACCGTCGAGCACATCTGAAACTCCTGATGAAAATATGTTTGCAACTTCGGCGACACGCACCCCCGAAAATGTATACCGAGTGTTGTACTGCACCTGCGAGGCAGTATAGAACACGAAACCAAACACACCTCCCACCACCACTACCAACACAGCGGTAGAGAACGCACGAGCTGATGCTATGAGTGGATGCAGTCTGGGAGAGCGTATGGTTGGGACTGATTGGCTCACGGATGCGGGAGTGTGTTGTGTGTGTGCACTAGCGCCCGTCGACACCTGAGTTGCTTTTCGTTCTTTGCTGAGAGTTTCACTCCGCACTAGTTTTTGTATCGCGCCGGCCGCAACAAAACTTAAAAGAGATCGTTGGTCCACAAACCACTTATTTCCAATGCGTGTGCCGATGATCCTCCCTTCACGCGCCAAACGCGCCACATAGTCAGGAGTATAGCCAACTAACCTTGCCGCTTTTTGTGCGGATAGATGGTTTTGTTTTTTCTTCGGTTTTTTAGTCGTGGGTATTCCAAACGTCACTATTCCAGTATACGATATCTCTATATATAAAAAGGTATAACGGACATATCATATGTGGATAAGTACCAGGTCATCCTTGCTTTCACTTTCATAAAAAACCCTCTGCTTCCTGCCAAGTTACTCTTCCCCAGAGTTTGTTATGAAGATATAAACACCAAACACAAAAAGTATTTCAGAGTACAGTATCTCAGAAACTGATTGTTTTGATCAGTACAAGGGTACTCTTGAATGAAGCAAATGTGTAACTGGTGGTCAGACCCCCATTTTCAGTACCCGTACGTCTTGCGGAGAAGCTCCATGTGCTCTCTATACAAAGCAGACCAACTGAAACGAGCAAGACGAGGAAAAATACGGCAATCGATCCAAGAAAAGGATGGCTTATTTTTTCCCTACTCGACATCGCTATATGTAGCGGTCTTGTGCGTGTATCCACAGTTAACGCACGTGGGGTGTTAAGACTCTCTTGAACTTGAACGAAGTCGGAAGCAACATCATCGCGTTCAGTGTCCATGTCGTTAAATAGTGCGATGTCATCAGCTACTGTACGAATTGGGATCTGTATTTCCTCACTTTCGTTATTCCACCGATCTTCCAGAGAGGTAGATTGAGAGATTGGAATGTAGGAGTCTTCCTCTATGGATGGATTTACTGGATCGTCTAGACGAGACCTAATGTCCATATTTATAGAGCCGAATCCCCTTGTTTTGTTTTCAATCTCGGTAGAACCAGTTTTATCTACTTGAGATGTCTCGCAAGGTACATCTGGTACTACTGTCTCTATCATTGGTACCGGAGACGCTTTAAAAACAGTGGGTAGGATACTCTTTCCATCGATGATAGCCGGAAGTAACTCAGAAGTATCAGGAGTGTAGGTTATTTTTGTATCCAGAAGAGAGCGGGACCGCAGAGATTTAATTGGAGACTTAGTTAGAGATTTAATAGGAGACTTAGTCAAAAGTGTCTTTTGTTTTCTAAAACTTCTTTTTGTGGTCACCGTGTTCTGACGTGTCTGGGAATCCTTGTGTTCGCTCACCGACTCACGCACGACATACCACGCTTTACCGAGCATCGTTGCATCAAGCACCCCTTCTCGGCACAGCTGGCCGATATAATCAGGTGCATACCCAAACTCGTCAGCAACTTTTTTTGCTTTGACATACACCTTGCCATTGAGCGTCACGGTATCCATATATCTACATTGTATGCTTTACCACACTGAACACCAGCGTGAGGAGTGGACATCTTCTAGACTCTCCCTTCATACCGAACTACCCACTTCCTACCAAGCAACTCCATTGTGAGTTTGTTACGACGAAAGAGGCATCAATATATTTTTAAAATGATCTCTAGACGAACTAACTAAGCCTGCATAGCTATTCTTTTTTCTATCTGCATCTTTAGTGTCAGAGGATTGACTTTCCCCTTGGTTACTTTCATGCATTGGCCGATAAGGAATTGCAAAGATGCTTCCTTCCCCTTCCGGTACTCCACTACTACACCCACGTGCTCAGCAAGCACGGCGTCGATGAGCACATCTAGATCCGCTTCTGAACTCTGGTCCATAAGTCCTCGCTCCATTACGACTGTTGCGAGATCAATCCCCCTGAACACAATCTCAAGGATCAGATCTTTTGTCACGCGAGAAGTAAGTGCACCAATATCAGACCACAGTATGAGCTGTGAAAATGCCTCCGGAGAAGCTGTAGCAAATGAATACTGTGGGTTCTGTCCTATGTAGCCAAGGAGATCAGACGTGAGGTAGTTTGCCAGCTTTGGTGCAATGCTCTTTCGTGCCTCTTTCAGTATGTCATCAGCAACGGAAAAATTTTGGGGAGGTGCTACATGAGCAACAGCATCAAGGCACTTTGTATAAAAATGATCTGCGTCGAGATTCGCTATGAGGACCTCTATTACATTACTTGGCAATCCGAGATTACTCAGTTTTATCCTTTTATTATATGGTGTTTCTTTCAATAGCTCGTCTACACGAGATTCTGAAAGGATCGGTAGATCATTAAGGTTCAGCTTCGGTAAATCAGGATCTGGGAAATAGCGGTAGTCATGTGAGGATTCTTTCTTTCGTTGTGAGACGGTCACTTCTCGTATCTCGTCCCATCCTCGTGTCTCCTGTATCACCATCTCCCCCGCTTCAAGCAGGGCGACCTGCCGTTTCATCTCATGTGCGATCGCCCCCTCTACTGATCGGAATGAGTTGATGTTCTTTACCTCAACCTTTGTGCCAAGTGTGTCAGTAGCACTCATGGAAATGTTCACCTCTACACGCATCTCTCCTCGTTCCATATTTGCATCTGAGACATCGAGTGAACGGAGTAAGAGCTGAAGCTCCCGGGCAAAATGCCCGGCCGTCTGAGCATCGTGCATAACTGGTTCGGTCACGAGCTCCATGAGTGGCACGCCCGCGCGATTGAAATCGATCAGACTCCCTGTTGCCTTGTCATGCTGTGATCGCGCAGTATCTTCTTCGAGGTGCACGCGAGTAACAGCAACACCATCGAGCGATCCACCAGAGACAAGTGGAAATGCGAATTGACTAATCTGATAACCTTTTGGAATATCAGGATAAAAATAATTTTTACGATCAAACTCAGTAAACTCCGCGAGACGTCCATTGAGTGCGCGTCCGACCAATAGTACGTGTGCAACCGCTTGCCTATTGATCGTCGGGAGTGTGCCGGGATGCCCCATGCAGATAGGACAGACGTGTGTGTTTGGCGCCTCCTCATGCGGGGCATTGCGGGAACCGCAAAACATCTTGGTACGCGTCTTGAGCTCCGCGTGTATTTCTAGTCCGATTGTGGGGGTGTAGGTCGTAGCCATATACCCGCACATAGTACCAATAAAACGATCGGGGTCAAAGTGACTGCAGGTAGGCAGTGAGCGTGTCACGCAGATGCTTGATGGAGGGAGCATCGTTTTGTGAGATACAGAGCACCTTCCGTTCTTTCTGCGCGAATAGGTCTGTCACATTTTGTATCAGTATGTGATCTACTTGATCCATTTTGGTCAGAATAATCCACTCTGTCCGTGCACACAGCGTGCGGTCAAATGTAGCAAGTTCTTTCCGTACAGTTTCGTACGCCCGCAGTGGGTCACTTTCTTCGAGAGACACGCAGTGCAGAAGCATCTTTGTTTTTTGTACATGTCGTAAAAAGGTATGTCCGAGTCCCTTCCCTTCTGCAGCACCTTCAATAAGACCGGGAATATCGGCAAGAATAAATCCGTAGAGATCTCCGAGGTGCGGAGACAGTGTCGTAAACGGATACGCACCAACCGGTGATTGTGCGTTCGTGAGCATATTAAGAAGTGTGGACTTGCCAGCATTTGGTAGTCCGATAATACCGACATCCACCACGAGGGAGAGCACAAGTGTGACGGTCGATTTTTCTCCTGGCTTTCCTTTTGTGGTATCTTCTGGAGAACGATTTGTCGATGACTTGAATGTTTCGTTGCCAAGACCACCGTTGCCCCCCCGAAGAATCTTGATTTGTTCTCCTTCAGTCAGAAGCTCGTACGCCTTTCCTAATTCCACAGTAGTCACTAGTGTCCCAATCGGCACATCGATGACGAGATCATCGCCATTTTTTCCATGACGACTCTCGCCCTGCCCCCCCGCACCATGCATAGCCTGAAATTTGTTTGTGCCCGTGTATTTTGCAAGCGCATTGATATTGCGCACCGCACGCACGTAGACATCGCCACCTTTGCCACCATCACCGCCGGCGGGGCCACCAAGTGGTCGGTGTTTTTCTCTGTGCCAACGTAAGGCGCCATCGCCACCACGTCCTGCTGCCGCATGAATTGTAAGTGCATCAACAAACATACCTAGGCAATGAAACGATTCCCAATCGCGCTGATAATTGAAACCACTAGAGAACCGATAAGTGCGGGAAGAAAACCACCGACACTAAAGCCCGGCACCAGTGATGCAGTGAGCAAGAATACGAACGCATTAATGACAAATATAAAAAGACCGAGCGTAAGCA
Source organism: uncultured Candidatus Saccharibacteria bacterium (assembly GCA_964614265.1). GTDB lineage: Bacteria > Patescibacteriota > Minisyncoccia > Phycocordibacterales > UBA918 > JACQKD01. The sequence goes on from CAZTKT010000016.1 coordinate 17,037, forward strand.
GAGTGATCGGCAGTGTGAGAATAACCAAAATCGGACGTGCGATCAGATGCAACAGTCCAAGTATCAGTGCGGCAAAGAGCGCCGCACGAACGCTGGTGATCTTGATACCTGGCACTATCTGCGCACAGACAAGAAGCGCGAGGGCCGTGACAATGATACGAAAAATAATATGCCTCATACAGAAATATTACTCAACTACATTCCAGCTACCAGAAGCAATCAGTGGCTCTGCCTTTTTAAACTTCAGTTCTTTGGTTTCGGTGCCATTGGTGATGGTGACAATAGTATTCCGACCAATCTTTGACCCCACATGGACGGGTGTACTGCGACGAACCGTCTCGTCTGAAGCATCGCTACTCCCCCCAATGAGCTGTGCGTTTTTTTGTACCTGTCGAAGCTGTGCCTCCTCGTGTGCAAGTGCTTGCGGAACAATAGTCGGAATTAAGGTCACTAGTCGCTCAATCAGCGCATCACCCATCTCCTTAAAAAGTCGGTTTCCCTCTCGACGATACTCGAGCAGTGGATCCCGCTGACCGTATGCGCGAAGATTGACACTCGAACGAGTGTGCGCCATGAGTTCAAGGTGCTCGACCCAGAGGAGATCGGTCACTTGGAGAATCAGTCGACGCATCAGTGCATACCACTGCGTCTCGCCGAGCTCAGCCTGTTTGGCCGTTACGCTCTCGGCGATTTCTGGCGTATGTGCCACCACTTCTTCCAACACCGCATCAACCTCGCTTTGTGAACCAGTGAGCAGTTTGCGACGACGGGCATACACCGACTGACGTTGGATGTTGAGCACGTCATCGTACGAAAGTACCTGCTTGCGTGCATCAAAATTGAATCCTTCGATCTTGCGTTGCGCGGACTCAAGTGAACGTGTGATCATCCTGTTTTCGATTGGTTGGTCCTCGGGAATGCCCAGTCGCCCCATCATACCTTTGACCGTATCGGCGGCAAAGACACGCATGAGTGTATCTTCCATAGACACAAAAAACTGCGTCTCTCCCGGATCTCCCTGACGCCCAGCGCGTCCGCGCAACTGATCATCGGTGCGACGCGCTTCGTGTCGTTCGGTACCGAGCACAAAGAGACCACCAAGCGCTACAACCTCTGCAGCCTCCTCCGGCGTCGCACCCACACCACCAAGCTTAATGTCGACACCACGACCAGCCAGGTTGGTCGCAAGGGTGACTTTCCCCTTCTGACCGGCGCCCGAAATGATCTCGCCTTCGCGTTCGTGATTCTTGGCATTTAGCATTTCGTGTACAATCCCTGCTCGTGAGAGCTCCGCACTCAGTACTTCATTTTTTTCAATCGACGCAGTACCGATCAAGACCGGTTGGGCACGATCATTGAGCTCTTGTACCTTCCGAATCACTGCTTCGAACTTCCCCTTCTCCGTTTGGAAAATAAGATCATTATGATCGGCACGTTTCGTCTCGCGATGCGTCGGCACTGGTACCACTTCACCTTTATAGACAGTGTAAAACTCCTCCGCTGACGTGAGGGCCGTACCCGTCATACCCGCAAGCTTCTCATACATGCGAAAATAATTTTGAAACGTGATTGACGCGTACGTCCGAGACTCACGCTGAATCGGTACCCCTTCTTTTGCCTCAATCGCCTGATGGAGACCATCTGACCAGCGACGTCCGGGTTGGAGACGTCCCGTATGTTCATCCACGATGACCACTTCCCCATCTCCTACCACATATTCCTTGTCTTTATGATAGAGCGCTTTCGCGCGAATCGCAGTCTCCAGATGATGGACATACTTAATCCCACGGTCAGTATAAATATTCTCGATACCAAGAAGTTCTTGCGCGCGCTCAATTCCGCTATCGGTAGGTGTCGCGCTATGCATTTTTTCATCCACCGTAAAGTGTTCACCTGCGGTCAATTGCTCGGCGATGCGGGTAAACCGTTCATAGAGATTTTCAGATTCTTCCGCGGGAGCAGAGATAATGAGCGGTGTTCGCGCTTCATCAATCAACACAGAGTCAACCTCATCAACAATTGCAAAGTATGGCTCTCGTTGTCGGAGATTTTGTTCTTCATACTCGATATTATCTCGTAGATAATCAAATCCAAACTCATTATTAGTACCGTATGTAATGTCGGCACGATATGCTTCAGGACGTGTGCACGGACGTAGGTAGTCATACATCACACGGAACGAGCCTTCTCCATCTCGTTGTGCATCTGCCTCAACATGTCCGGCGTCATAGAGAAACGATGAGTCGTGATTGATCACACCAACAGAGAGACCAAGGGCCGCGTAAATCTGTCCCATCCACACCGCATCACGACGAGCAAGATAGTCATTCACAGTGATCACATGTACGCCACGACCGACGAGCGCATTGAGATACGTCGGAAGTGTCCCCACCAATGTCTTTCCCTCACCAGTACGCATCTCAACAATTTTTCCTCGGTGGAGCAAAATACCGCCAATCAACTGCACATCGAAGTGCCGTTGTGCAAGGGTGCGTTTCGCTACTTCACGAACGACCGCATAGGCCTCCGGCAAGAGATCGTCGAGTGAATCGCCAGCTTGAATACGGCCTTTAAAATAAGCCGTTTTCGCCCTCAGGGCGTCGTCAGAGAGTATCTGGAGCGCCGTTTCGTGTGCAGTGATTTCGGGCACCACTGCGCGTGCGTCACGTAACGCTCCCTCATATCCTTGTGTAAAAAATCGATCAAGAAATGACATGCGATGTAGCATACCACAGAAAAAACACGCCGTCCTCTAGAGGACGGCGTGTTTTTTGTAGAACATCTCTAGCA
>CAZTKT010000017.1:0-18843 GCA_964614265.1 uncultured Candidatus Saccharibacteria bacterium
TCTTTAAAGTGGTGGCAGAAGGACATCATTCCTCACACAATACCCTAACTGTCAGAGAAACTCAAAAAGACACTCCTCACTCATTTGAAAACGCCAAACGAGCGAAAGAAGAAAAAGCTTAAATTTCTTGTAGTCTACGCCCTCGCAAAATACCCACTCTACTCCTTCTGGGGTAATCTCATTTCTCATATTGACCCAAAATGACATTATCGCAATTCTGGCAAAGAATATCTGGCTCAAACAAGCTGGTGCACGTCTTTTGACTGGTCACTGCATCTAGCTTTGCTTTGACAAAAGAATTGTCTTCGTCCTTTGGTTCCTTGTAGAAAAAGCCTGGGGCGATGTGTGATTTTTTGAGCAGCGATTTATCTTGTAGACAGAGTTTGCAAATCATATTATCTTTTCGCTTCAATCCTAACCACATCACCTGTGGTTTTATCGACATAGTGTTGAGTTAAGAAAGAAAACTCACCAAGCGGAATTGGATTAGCCGCTAGTGGGTTATGTACCAACATTATGTCGGTATCCTCTGGTCTTACTAGATGATTAAGGACAGTTGAGCTGGAATATATGACTGCACTAATACCCTTGTTTTCGTCATTCTCAAAGAACGTCATATCAATATCTTTCTTGTTTGTTTTAGCGATTGCCGCTCGTCGTCCCCAAAACGAAGTTGGACTAGCGACAGGCTTGCCATTTTGTCTCATTCTCAAAGTGAAATCCCCAATACCAAAAACAGCTTTCAAGATACGCGGCAAATGCTCTGGGTATCCAATCTCACCAGTGTTTATTGCAACAATATATGGCTCGTTTTCAGAAACTCTTTTATCCGCAATCCTCTCTTGATATTGCTTGTGTTTATCATTCAACGCTTGCGTAATCCTCAACAAGATTTTTTCTTCGGGAACATCACTGAAAACTAAATGGTTAATACTTGTAGCAATATGCATTCTTGGCACCGCATCTGGATTTGTGGCGTCGCCGTGAGTAACCGCTGTGCATTCAATGTTAATGAGATTAGGCTTGGCTACTATCTGTAAATCTGCTTGATCATCGCCTCGGTCTTCCTTCAAGGCTTTCCCATTCGTGAGACATAAAACCCCTAGGTACATTTCCCAAGTGCGCTGGTGAAATCTAGTTGTTATTTCCTTGAGAAAATTCTTGTCTTTGTACGGCTCGTAGATTTTGTAGCATTCCTCAAAAAGCGTCTTTCTCTCCGCAATGACGACGGTTGCAAGATAGTAGGTATCTAGGTGAGGATTTTTTACTCGAAGTTTATCTATCTCCTCATTTGTAGTGCATTCTGGGAGATTTGTTGAGAATAATGATGTGGTCATAATTTACCACTTAATTCTTTTTATCTTTGAAGTATCAAGTGACCACTTGAAAAGAATATGTGGTACTCGGTGAAAAAGTAGGGGTTTCTTATCTAATGCTTTGGTGTCCCATTTGCTGTCGTATTTGTCTCTTCTGGTGCCGCGGGGGAGACTCGAACTCCCAATCCCTTGCGAGAACTAGCTCCTGAAGCTAGCGTGTCTACCAATTTCACCACCGCGGCATTTTAGTGAGCAAACACTCTTATCTTTCTAGCTACACAATGCGCTCCGCCTGTACTATATACCACCAACCCCCTCTGTGGAACCCACACCCCCCTTTCACCCCGCAACACAAGTACTCTTAGTATAATAGCTCCCTGGTGTTTAAAAAGCTGACGGAGGATGATACACTGGAGCGATGCGCAGACGTATCGTCGAAGTATTTGGTGTTCTTCTCATTATTGTCGTTGCTCTCACCGTATCATTTTCCCTTGCAAACTACGTCACGAGTAATGACACGGCGCGAAATTTGGTCGAACACTTCGGCTATCTCGGTGTGTTGCTCGTGGCTATTATTATCGGATTGAACTTGTTTTTGCCGGTACCCGCCGGTACCCTCGTACCAATCTACGTCGTCGCAGGGCTTTGGCTTCCAGCGATCATCGTGATTCACATCATGGGTGCCTTTATTGCTGACACTATCAGTTATTTTGTTGGAGTAGGTGGTAAACACCTCACACAAAAAAATCCTCCGAAGTTCCAGAAAAAAATGATGGCTTTTGAGCAAGAGCACCATAAGCTGATCCTCCCCTCGGTGTTTCTCTATGCCGCATTTTCACCCTTTCCAAATGAAATAATTCTCATCCCCCTCGCCCTCGTCGGCATACGCTTTCGAGTGCTATGGCTTCCGCTTCTCGTGGGGACTGCCTTCTATGAGACACTAGTAGCGTATGGGGTCATCAGTACCTTTCGGTTTTTCTTCTGACGATACGTGTTCGAAGCTACCACTCATTATAAAAAATAGTCCTTCACTGCTTCACAAGTGAACTCCTTGTTTTTGTGCGAGCGCCAGGCTTCGAACCTGGGACCTTTCGAGTATCAGTCGAATGCTCTACCAACTGAGCTACGCTCGCAAAAGGGGGTAGTACACGGTCACCATCTAGATATTCTTGTGTTCTCCGTGGATACATGGTCTGGCACTATGCTCTCACCCGAGCACGGCACCCCACCCCTCGATGGCTCAAACTATAGCAAAATTCTATATATAATCCAAGTAGCGTACTGTACACTTCACTACTATCTGCGGTGTGACACACATACGGTATACTAAAAGACATGAAAAAAGGAATTGTGGGAATTGTCAGTATAGCGTTTGTTCCTACTGTCGTGTATGCCGCAGGTGCATCAATACAATCCGTCTTGACTGATGGTCTGCTGTTTATGAACGGTATGATAATCCCGCTCCTCGTAGCGCTGGCGTTTCTCTTCTTTATCGTCAATGTTGTACGCTACTTCATCGTTGGCGGTGCAGAGGAGGAGGCACGAAAAAAGGCACGGGGTCTTGCCCTCTGGGGGATTGGTGCATTCGTGCTCATCGTCTCTCTCTGGGGCATCATCAATCTCTTCATCTCTGCCCTAAATATTACAAATGGTAACCCTATCTGCCCGGATTTTCTGAAAGGCTGCAGCCCCGGCGCTCCTTCAGGTACAGGTCCCGCCGCTCCTCAACCACAACTCATTCCTCCTCCAGATACTATCCCCCCAATCATCACTCCGTAGTCCGACGTGTAACCAAAAAAACTACCATGCACCCGCCAGCTACGCTGGCGGGTGCATGGTAGTTTTATACGCACTCTCTTTTGTCTTATCCAGGTGAAGTCTTTCCTTCAGGTCAAATAGATTTACAGACGAAACTATTATACGTCCGTTTTGTGCTCAATTGAGGCACAAAACACCGACCAATTAGCAAGCCGTACGTATCGTACGGTGCATTGTCCAATTGGAATTAATCCACGACCAGCTTCCGCTAGCCGTGCCTTGTTACGACTTATTCCCTGTCATCGAGTTTACCGTCGGCCCCACCGAGGTGGGGACTTCGGGCACTCCCGACTCCCTTGAATTGACGGGCGGTGAGTACAAGGCTCGGGAACGTATTCACCGCAGCGTGCTGATCTGCGATTACTAGCGATTCCGACTTCATGAGGTCGAGTTGCAGACCTCAATCCGAATTGAGGATGCTTTTATTAGGATTTGCTCCATCTTACGATATTGCGTCCCGTTGTAGCACCCATTGTAGCGTGTGTGCAGCCCAAGGCATCAAGGGACATGCGGACCTGGCGTCATCCTCACCTTCCTCTCCCGTGAGGGAGCAGTCTCGCCTGACACTTATAACAGGCAACGAGGGTTGCGTTCGTTTCCCCACTTAAGGGAACAGCTCAAGCCACGAACTGACGACGGCCATGCATCACCTGCCATACACCCTCGAAGGCTTCCTCGCTTTCACGAGGCGTGCAGTATGGTTTCTAGCCTTGGTAAGGTTTTTCGCTTAACTACGAATTAAGCCACGCGCTCCACCGCTTGTGCGAGCCCCCGTCTATTCCTTTGAGTTTTAAGCTTGCGCTCGTACTACCCAGGCGGTCCGCTTAATGCGTTAGCTTCGCCACTAAGAGGGTCGATACTCCTAATAGCTAGCGGACAACGTTTAGGGCGTAGACTACCGGGGTATCTAATCCCGTTCGCTACCTACGCTTTCGTGCTTCAGTGTCAGGAACGCGCCAGTTGAGTGCCTTCGCTTTTGGTGTTCCCCATGATATCAACGGATTTCACCCCTACACCATGAGTTCCCTCAACCTCTCACGTCCTCGAGTGATGCCGTTTCCCTCGCGATCTCTGGGTTGAGCCCAGAGTTTTAACGAGAGACTAACAAAACCACCTACGCACCCTTTACGCCCAGTAAATCCGGGTAACGCTCGGGGCTTCTGTATTACCGCTCCTGCTGGCACAGAATTGGGAGCCCCTTATTCATGAGGTAACGTCAATAAACTTCCTCCCTCATAAAAGATGTTTACGTCCCGAGGGACTTCATCCATCACGCGGCGTCGCTCCGTCAGACTTTCGTCCATTGCGGAAGATTCTCGACTGCAGCCTCCCGTAGGAGTGTGGACCGTGTCGCAGTTCCACCGGTGGGGGTCAGGCTCTCACCTCCCCTAGCCGTCGTAGCCTTGGTGAGCTATTACCTCACCAACAAGCTGATAGCCCGCAGGCCGTTCCCAAAGCGATAAATCTTTACTCTTGCGAGACCATCGAGAATTATCCGACCTTTCGGCCGGTTATGCCCGACTTTGGGGTACGTACCTACGTGTTCCTACCTCGTCTGCCATGGGTCTAAACCCATTCGACTTGCATGCCTCATCCACGCCGCCAGCGTTCACCCTGAGCTAGGATCAAACTCTAATTAAAGACGAGAACACAAACGCAAATGAATGCATATGTGTGTCTCTTCTGCCTCAACCTCTCTTTATGACTTCTTTCGAAACCGTTCGAGACGTTGAGGACTTTTCAAGGATAAGACAAAAGAGAATGTATATAGTCTCTTATGACTATTGCATCATCTTTTGTCTTGATGCGTTTTTTAAGTTGTCAAACAGCAGTGCTCTCACAAAGGGCTGAGCGAGGAAACGGGGTGGACATCTTCCATGCCCTCATTCACCCACCACAGCACCAATAGAACAGTGAAGGCATTATACGGTTTTCTCCCCTCGAGTCAATAGGCTGAATAAGTCCACGCTTTTGAGGTTCGACAAAACATGGGTATACTTAGCTGTGTATGACAAAGAGGAGTTCAAGGGAAAAATTCGTCCAGCACTTTGTGTCTGGAGAGGTTGTCGAGGGTGAGACTCTTGGCGAAGTTAGTTCAGAAACCTACGAGAAACATGTTCCTCATGTGGCCGAGTACATACCCTACCGTGAAGCAATGGAGTTGGTGCGTAGGTCACAACAACCAGATTCTGATCCCAGCGATCCAACTGCCCCGTTTGCCAATGATCTTCATGCGAGTATAGCGGAAAATCTTGGACTTGAAGACTATTCACAACTGGAATTCTACACGGCGGTCTCGAAGACACATCTCGATGTTCTACATGGCATCGATGCCTTCTTTGAGTATTATCCTAACCAAGAAGACAAGGCACAAATCATTGTAGTCACTATAGATCTTACTACATGGAAAAAACCTTCCCATAAAGCCGACGTACTTATTGTGGTTCCTGCGGAGGGATTCGACCTTAAGGATCCTGACGACAAAAAGAAATGTCGGGTAATCGTGAACGCATCAGCTGGGGAAATCGCGGATCTCATACGTATGAAACTGGCAGAAATAAGAAACTAAGAGTATCTTATTTGTTTGTGTTAGGTAAAAAATATGTTATATTAAACTTGGTTATTGGACAACCTCTAACGCCGAAAGGCCAGTATGGCTGAACAAGAAATCTTGGATGAAGTAAAGGCGCGCCTTTTAGGGAGCATGGTTGACCCCGTTGAGGAGGAGGGGCAATTATTGCCTCCGTCACCAAACGACCCCCCCAGTGACCCCACGAAACCTGAGGGGTCAGAAACATAAGTCACCCCCTCCTGTGTTATCCGGAGCGTATCTTACAGACTGTATGCAGGGTTGCATACAGTCTATCTTTTTCCTAGACAATCACACACGCTCGGCGTACAATGCAGTTCAATGCCAGAGAATGAAACGGTGGTGATATCAGTCGGAGGGTCCCTCATCGTCCCTGATCAAATTGACACCACATTCCTCTCCGCCTTCAAAGCATTCATCGTACGAGAAACCGACCCCCCACATGGTCGGCGTTTTGTTATCATCTGCGGTGGTGGAAAAACGGCACGACGATATCAAGACGCCGCCTCTACGGTGTCACAGTTGACACGAGATGACATTGATTGGATCGGTATTCACTCGACACGTCTCAATGGCCAGCTCGTCCGGACTATTTTCCATGAGATTGCACATACGATCATGGTACGCAACCCCGATGACATACTCGATGTTCCACGAAGTGAAAAGTTGGTCATTGCCGCAGGGTATCGACCTGGCGCCAGCACCGACCTGCGGGCAATCCAGATAGCTGAACGAGTAAAAGCAAAAAAAGTAGTGAACCTTTCAAATATCGATTATGTGTACACAGAGGATCCGAATAAAAATCCGAATGCAAAAAAGATTGAAACTGTATCTTGGAGTGAATTTCGAAAAATTATTCCTACTGAATGGGATCCGGGACTCAACACTCCGTTTGATCCGGTCGCCGCAAAAGAGGCAGAACGACTGGGGATTGAAGTTGCGGTGATCAATGGCGCGCACCTAGGAGAGCTCGAAAACTATCTTGAGAATAGACCGTTTGTTGGAACGAAAATATCGTAAGCGACGACTACACCCGCTAGCGCACAAACACGTATATAAGGGCTCCTACATATCTCACCCATCGATCTCTGAGAGCAGAGTGTCTATCTGAGCGTAAAGTACCTCTAGAGTATCATCGTTGAGAAGCGTGTAATCGGCCATTGCGATAACCGCCGCTTTTTGCATGCCATTTGGGTCGGGATCATGCATCTCAAGTGCTTCGTGTGCAACAAATTCTTCGAAGGTTACCGCATCGCTCTGTGATGCACGCGCTCGTATGCGCTCATATCGAAGACGTTGATTAGCATCAACCGCCACAAGCACGCCCCCATGTGCCTTGAGCGTCTGCGCTTCTGCAACCGCTCGGATTGATTCAATGATCGCGTTTGACGCTTCCTCCTGTGTCATGCGCTCCAAATATACCGTCACTAAAAAATCGTTCCCGTGTTCGGCACGCAATGTGTTTGCGACAAGACGCATATGCCCACGATTCACCGACAGACCACGGCGTTCAATCTCCTCAATAAACAGTTGCCGTGCAGAATAGTGTACGAATCCTCTCTTCGCCACAAGATAGTCAACCACCACACCCTTTCCTGCGCCGTCAGTACCGGTGATACCAATGATCATGTGCCTGACTTCCTACGCGACCAAGTATCCCAAGAGACCAACAACGGCGATGCGAGAAAGATAGACGAGTACGTTCCCGCAACCATGCCGACAATAAGGGTGAGGGAGAAATCTTTCGTTGGGGCGGGACCGAGAAAGAAGAGTGCACAGAGCACAATCACCACGGTCATTGATGTGTTGATTGAACGGGTCAAAGTCTGCATAATACTGCGCCCAACGACATCGACAAATGCTTCGTGTCGGTGAAAATCAGCGTTGTGTTTAAGATTCTCTCGGATACGATCAAATACCACAATTGTGTCATTGATTGAAATACCAAGGATAGTAAGAAGTGCAACGATGAACAGCGCATCTACCTCCGCTCCACGCGTATGACCAAGATACGCAAACAATCCAAGTGGCACGACGATGTCGTGAAGCAGTGTGATGATGGCAACCACCCCATACTTCCATGAGGCAATCGGTTTTGAGACTTTCCGAAATACAAATGCGATAAACAAAATAATACACAACGTGACAAGTGTAATAGCAATCCACGCTTTTTTGACCAGTTCGGCGCCGATGGAAGGCCCAATAGAATTAAACTGTACTTCGTGCACCTCCCCGGTCTTCCCAAGTGCCTTCAGAAGCGCTGTTTTTTCTTCCGGAGAGAGTGCCCGTTGGCGCAGGAGGTAGTCTGTTTCACCAGTCGGTTGTACAAGAATCTGCCCATAGGGAAGCTCTGCGACAGCGCTGTGTACTTCCTCTTGCGAGGGGCGTTCAGATGTATAGGACACCTGGAGGAGAGACCCCCCAGAGAGATCAATGCCCGGCTTCAGTCCAAAAGTCAGCAGTGACACAATCGCGATCAGTGAAAGAATCGCTGGAAGAATGAAAAAATATTTTTGATACCGTGTGAGCATAGTGTTTATTTAAATGATATTCCAGAACCAAGCAAGAAATGGCCGAGCCGTTTCTCTGCCTTCACGCCGAGCGCAAGCAATAACGTGCGTGAAATGGTGATCGCAGAAAACATGGAGACCACCACCCCGACCGCGAAGACGAGCGCAAACCCTCGAATAAGCGCGGTGCCAAACCAGAAGAGAATGACGCTCGCAATAATGTGCGCAATATTCGAGTCACGGATAGCAAGCCACGCACGTGCGAATCCCTCACGGATCGCTTCGTCTGTCGACTTCCCTTCTGCGAGCTCTTCTTTAATACGCTCGGCAATAAGGATATTTGCATCAACCGCAAGACCAATAGAAAGTATAAATCCCGCAATACCTGCCGCGGTGAGCACAACGGGGATGAGCTTAAAGAGCGCCAGCATGATGATGATGTACAAGACCAATGCCACCACCGAAACAACCCCCGGCAAGCGATACCACAACACCATGAAGATGGCGAGGATCAAAAATCCAACAATACCAGCGGTCACACCAGCCTTCAATGCCTGGTCACCCAATGTCGCACCGATGGTCTGTGTGTTGGCAAGTGTGATAGGTACGGGCAGAGCACCAAAGTTGAGATTGCGTACGAGGTCACGCGCCTCTGTAGGAGTAAATCCACCAGAAATCGTCGCAACACCACCGGCTATTGCTTCGCGGACAGTTGGTTCCGAGATTGGTTTGCCATCAAGAAAGATCGCAATTTGCTCGCCGACATGTTCACGAGTAATCTTTTCAAAGAGCGCCGAACCTTCGTCATTAAAGGTCACCTGTACAATCGGCTCGTTGCTCACGCCACTACTGGACTGCGTAAACTGCAATGAGGCGTTTTTTAGATACCGACCGGTGAGACCCGTAGCGCTATACCGCCGTGCTGGTACTTTCACCGGTGCTGTAGAGGAAGCTTTCGACCCCGGTATCGAAAGTGTTGCCTCCGTTATCTCCGACACGATGGAACTGTCGACAAGTTTAAACTCCAATAGTGGTGTCTTGCCGATTGCGTTCGCTGCCTCATTCACATCAGTCACCCCGGGAAGCTCAACAACCAGACGCTGACCAGACCCACTCCCGATCATCCCTGCCTGTTCAACTTGCACCAATGGTTCTGACACGCCAAATTGATTAATCCTACTTTCGATGACCGTACGCAACACGCCCATTGCGTCCGCCACCCCAGATGCCTCGATTCCTGCCGTGTCTGCCTCATAGACAAGGCGACTACCACCAGAGAGATCAAGTCCAAGTTTAAATTGATACTTGTTTCCTTCGTGTGTGGTCGTATACACGAAATAGCCGAGGAGCGCACCAAGCATCAGCACAACGATCGCCCGAAACACGAGTACCGAGTATGCCGTCTTTTTTGCGCCTGTCGGTGATACTGCCATAAATATAACCCCTTTGTTATAGCAATTCTTGAGCTATCCGTCTATATACTGGATTTCTCTCATGGTACTCGTCCTTCCATAAGCACCAGAAGGTTGCGAAAAATGAGCGAAACAGTAATCGGTCCAATACCACCGGGGACAGGCGTGAAGAGCGTGGCCTTTTTTGCACATGCAGGGTCAGCGTCCCCCACAAGCTTTCCGGTATCCTCGGACGATCCTGCATCAAAAATAATCACTCCATCGTGGACCATCTCTGGAGTGATAAGTCCCGGCACCCCCGCACCTAACACAAGTATGTCCGCCCCGCGCGTGTACTGCGCAATGTCCGCAGTCTGTCTATTAATCGTCTGTACATGTGCACCTTGCTGAGTAAACCAGATTGCCGAAGGCGCACCAACTAACCGTCCCATGCCGACAACGACGACATTCTTTCCGGCAATGTCACAGTGGTTTTGTGTGATGATCTCAGCAATCGCCCCAACCACTGGAGGTAACACTGGCGACATGCCAGCCATAAATCTCTGTTGTGCCTCAGTGCCCATGACATCAACGTCAGCATCTGCAGGGATGACTGCAAGTACCCGAGATAGATCAATCTGTGTGGGAAGTGGCAACTGTACAACAATAGCGTCTGCTTCAGCGCACGCCTCTTGTACCGCCTCTATCACGTCATCAGTGCTACTCTCCGGTGCACACTCCTGTACCGTAAGTGTCACACGAAGCGCCCGTGCACGAGCCTGCTTGAGCGCAAGAAACCGTCGCGTCGCAAACGTCGGTGCACAGGTGATAATCCGTAGATCTGGCACCCGAGACACCGCAGAAAGCCGTTCACGCACCTGCGCATCTATGCTCTGTGCAATATGAGTCCCATCAATAATCATATCGAGTTGTGATACCATCAACACCCCTAGCTTCCACTTCGCAGAAGCAACGTTTTTATCGTCTTAAGGATAATTTCAAAATCTAAAAATAATGAGTGCCGGCGCAGATAAAAAAGATCGTACGAGAGTTTATCGATTGTTCGGTGTATATCGACGTCCCCCCGTGGTACATCATAATTGTTAATCTGTGCCCAACCCGTCAGACCCGGCTTAATGAGATGGCGCATGTTGTAGTACGGGATACACTCGGCGTACACCCGCGCCCGTGCGGGGGTCTCCGGCCGAGGCCCCGCAAATGAGATATCTCCCCACAAGATATTCCAGAGTTGTGGTAGTTCATCAAGTCTCGTCTTTCGCAAAAACCGCCCGAGTGGTGTGACCACGTGAGTCGTATTGAGCGTCGTCCCCGAATCCATCCCCGTCATCGTTCGAAATTTGTATATGCGCATCACCCGATTGTATTGTCCGATACGATCTGATTTATACAGTGCCGCACCACCGCCCTCCAATCTTATCGCAAGCGCGATACACGGGAAGAGAATACTGCATGGGATGAGCAATATGGTGGCGCCAAACACATCAATAGCCCGTTTAATCAGCGTATACCCGTTATGTGACGCATCAACGTTCACATTTTCAAGAAACCACGTCTTTCCGATCAAAGAGAGCGGGACGCGATGTAGTAATTGTTCATATAGTTCATGTAGTGGAATAAATTGCCCGTTTGCACGAAGAAAGGTGAGGTCATAGTAGAGTGGCGCAAGTCGTTTTGCATAGTCATCACTCATGTCTGCAATGATGCTGTCAATTTGACCCGTATTAACAAGAGTGGTGAGCTTTTCTCCGACACTGTGTGCATTTGGATACAGGCGCGTATCGATCGTCTCAACACACACACAGCCTAATTGAGGATTTGAGTTCAGAATACGTTCCAACTCTTTCGCCTCGTCCCCACTCCCCACAATCACCGCGCGCATGCCCATTCCCACCGAAACATTCGGGAACACAAACAAGCGCCATCCCACAATGAGCGCGGTAGAGGAGATCAGGTACAATGCGAGGGTCGTCTTTGGTGTAATCCCAATAGGAAGCAAGAAGAAAAAGAGTGCAGACAATAGCATGTTGATCAACTGCGCCTTGAGAATGAGCATCGGTGTATCCCGCCGGATCAACCCCACATGAGTATCATACAAACCCCCAATAAAAAATACCCCAATCCACAGCACCACAAGCGCGGAAAATGGGATCAGGTGATCAAGAAATAAGGCTTGACTTGGCCATTCTCCATGACGAAGTACGAGCGCAACGAACAAGGCAATTATGAACGCCCCGATGTCCCCCAAAAGGAGAGGAAATGCACTCCGTCTCATAGTCTGTTGCATAGTGTATAAAAAGCATCATACCCTGTATTGCCATGCCCGCAAGTAGCCACAGACGGAACATGGTATAACAAAAGAACTATGCAGAAACAGGACAGATCAACCATATTGTACCTCATCACCAAATCTAACTGGGGTGGAGCTGGAAGATATGTCTATGACCTTGCCTGCGCAGTTCGCGACCAGGGCTATGCCCCGATTGTCGCCTGCGGAGGCAAAGGGTTACTGGTGACTCGGCTCACCGAACAACAGATCCCCACTCGATCAATTCCTGCCCTTGAGCGTGACGTCTCGCTCCTGAAAGACTTCCGTTCACTTCTCTCCATCATACGTATTGTGCGAGAGACCCATCCCGCGATCGTCCACGTCAATAGTTCAAAAGTTGGTGGCATTGGTGCGCTTGCTACACGTCTGTGCAGTCGTGCATGTATCATCTTCACCGTCCATGGACTTCCCCAACACGAAGATCGGCCTTGGCTTTCCAAAAAAATGATTGCGCTTATCACATGGATAACCGCACTTCTCGCGCACCACGTCATCACGGTATCGACGAATGATACGGAGATTTTGCGTGCACAACCATTCCTATCTAAAAAAGTACATCGGGTGCAACTCGGTATCGTACCCCAAAGCCATGACCACGTGTCGGCACGAGAGATCGTATGCAGATATCTGTCTGATGTACCGGCAAACACCAGGCTCGCAGAGAAATTCTGGATCGGGACCGTTGCAGAGCTCACTCCCAATAAAGGTCATCTGTATGCTCTTGAAGCCCTCATCACACTCTTCAAGCAATACCCAGACCTGGTCTATATCTGTGTCGGTGAAGGAGAGTTGTCAGAAACACTCCACCTCTTTGTGCACACTCACCACCTCGAGGATCGAGTCTTCTTCACTGGCTTCATACCAGAGGCAGCAATGCTCTACAGTGCATTCGACATCTGCCTCGTCCCCTCAATCAAAGAGGGGCTTCCGTATAGCATACTTGAGGCGATGCACACGGGAACACCCATCGTTGCCTCGGCAGTTGGTGGCATACCAGACGTCATCAGAGATGGCATTTCTGGCTGTCTAGTGGCTCCCCACTCCCCTCCTGCACTCGTACACGCACTTACGCAACTCATTGAAAACCGGGCTTACCGTACAACATTGGGAGAAGTCGCCCAAGAGGAGGCGCGTCATCAATACACAATCTCGGCAATGGTAGCAGACACGTGCGCACTCTACAGATCTTGTGCACAACCATAATATACAACTGCTTTTGGTCATGCTATCATTCCAGCATGTCTGTAGAATTCAATGAGCCAGAGTTCACCATACCGTCACAACGAGAAGGGCAAGAACCGAGTGGAATCGCCCGCCTCATAATAAAGCTTGGACTTGCAAAAAACGTCGCGCAAGCAAATATAGTGATGCTTGTTATCTCACTGATCTCCGCGGGGCTTGCCATCTATTTAGTACTTCCAAGTCGCACTCCGCCACCATCAGGTGCTGTCGAAATCCCCATCAGGTAGACAACAATTCGCCTCCAAAATGTACATCTTCTGCTACCGCAAGAACATGGTTTTTCCTCATGCCCATAAGGATCCCTACACAGAGAAACTCAGTAATGAGATGCGATCCCCCATAACTAAGAAATGGAATTGTGGTACCTGTCACTGGTAAGAGTCCAATATTAATACCTACGTGCACAAAAAAATGACTGAGGAACAGCACACTGACCCCCGCGCCAAAGAGTTGCTCAAAGTTTGATCCACTCTTCAGTGTCAGATAGAGAACACGCCATATCACAATTCCAAAGAGAAAAAAGAGTACGCCAACGCCAATAATCCCCCACTCCTCTGCATAAGCGGCGAATATAAAGTCTGTTTGATACTCCGGCAAAAATCGTAACTTGGACTGCGTACCAAACCCTACCCCCTTACCAAAAATCTGTCCCGAGCCAACCGCAATCATTGACTGATATGCGTTATATCCAGCGCCCTGCCGATCAGCGAGTGGATTAAGAAATGTACGCACACGTTCTTTCTGATAGTCCTTTAGTCCAACTGACCAGAGGAGGCCAAAGACCACTACCCCAAACATCCCTACCATCGCGAGATGCCGAAATGAGATACCCGAGACCAACACCATACCGAACCAAACACCAAAGAGAATCATTGCTGACCCAAAATCTGGCTGTATAAATACCAATACAAACACCATACCTGCATAGAGACCAGACACAAAAATGTGTTTAAAGTCTGCAATTTCTATGTGTCGCTTTGAAAAGTATTTCGATAATAGAAGAATAAGCGCCAGTTTCGCGGGATCTGATGGTTGTAGCACAAAGAGACCCAGGTCAATACGACTCCGCGCACCAAGAGCAATGTCGCCAATCACAAACACAAGAATGAGGAGTACGACACTCACCACATACACAAAAAAAGCCGCCGAGCTCGTCCGCAGGAAACGATAGTCTGGGATAGATGCCACCACCATACACACAATACCAACCACAATCCAGATCACCTGTTTTTGAAAATAGGAATTTGTACCAAGATACGAATGCATCGTCACCAACCCAAGCAATGACAGCAGTATCACTGTAACGGCCAATATGATATCAAATCCAGAAAAAGGATTGAAAAAAGCGCGCATGATTATTTTGCGGCCTCGGTACGTAGCGGTGGTCGTGGAACGACATCAATCACCGCCGCTCCCTCCTCACACAACGCAGTACTGATCGACCGATAGATCGTACCAAGAGTTGTAACACTTGGTGCCAGATACCGATGTTGCTCGTCAGCGGCAATGCTCGTCAAGAAGGTGCCGTTAACTTCAGCACCCAACCCAACGGTAAAAATCGTGATACCAGCATCCCGTGCCGCCATTGCTTGCTCGAGGGCATACGCCTCCCCTGTCTTCCCGGGTGCATTTGCCTTGCCGTCAGTCAACACCACAAGCACTTTTCGAGCGTCAGCGCTATGTCGAGAAGAAGAAAATTCGGTGCGCGCCTGTGCAATCGCATCCCCAATATTTGTCTGGCCCTTTTGTTCTTTTGGATCAATCGAGAGAGCGTGAATCACGCCCTGTGTCGCCTCATGTGCTCGTGAGAGTGCCTGTGCAAGTTTTGCAGTTGTCGCATACGTCACTACACCCACTTGATCTTGTTTACGCAACAAACCCACAAAAGATCCCGCCGCGGTGAGTGCTGAGGAAATCGGCTCTGGTGGCTTCCCACCATCATTATCCATGCTTCCCGAAAGATCGATCGCTAAGAGTACGTCTGTGGGCACCTCACAACTGCGTAGTGTCTTTGCGATCGGCTCTGGCCAGGTAAACACCACTTTCTGTTCCTGGTGATTTTGAAAGAGTGGCACCACGCTCTGTGAAGACGTCAACGCCTTCCCGCGCACATCAAAAATCGTCGCGACTACTGCCATACTCGTCTCATTTTGAATTGAGGTATTATAAATCACCGTTTCAAGTCGTGGCAGACTATCCGCACCTGAAAGTACGCGGGAACGCACCTCAAATTGCTTTCGTCCACTCTCCGCTTCTTGCCAGGTATTCACTGGTGTAAGCTCAAGAAACGTGCGCACCGGTATCCGTGCCCCCACATCAATACGCCCCTCAAAGATTGGGTAGATACCATCTGGGGGCAAAAACGTCGTACCGGTACGACTGGTGATCAATCCACCTTTTTCATCATAAAGTGTAAACGTATACCCGAGCGCGGATGCTCCGAGGCCCGCATTCTTATTTTGCACATACGCGACGGCATTATACTGTCCCTGCACCACTCGAAATGACTGCGCCCACTGCACGGTTGGTGCATGCGCATCAAAAGCACACACTCTCGTGCAGATGCCACCACAATCCACTCCCCGCTCATCACTATTTTGCTTTCCATCAGAACACGACGGTGGCGCATAGAAAAATTTGAAATATGATACCGTCAGCAAGGAAGCGAGTATCACCCCCGCGCCAGTGCCATACTGCACCCGCCGCCAAAATGCCCACCGCCGTGTCATATCCACATGAAACATAGGGGTATTGTAACACCCTACTCAGAAAATACTTGCCAGCTATCTTTTATAACCGTGCATCTTAGTATCTAAAATAGAAAAAATCAACACTTAACGTTGGCGGCTACCTACTCTCCCCCAGTAAAGGAGTACCATCGGTGCTAGGAGGCTTAACTGCCGTGTTCGGAATGGGAACGGGTGGACCCCTCCCGCCAAACCACCAACGTTAAAAGTTGATTTAGGACTTCTGTTCAGAAACATATGCCAAGAAAAAGTTTCTGGGTTCATACACATCTTCACATACATATCTTTAGCAGAGTACAAAAACTTTTGACATACATATTTCAGCGACGTCCAACATTCCCTACAGGAATAACGTCCGATTAGTACACCTCGGCTCCACACATTGCTGTGCTTCCACCTAGTGCCTATCAACCAGATAATCTCTCTGGGGACTATGATTCCTCATCTTGGAGTTGGCTTCCCACTTAGATGCTTTCAGCGGTTATCCATTCCAAACATAGCTACTCGGCAGTGCCACTGGCGTGACAGCCGACAGACCAGAGGTTCGTTCATCCCGGTCCTCTCGTCGTTGATTCCCCTCTTTCAAGGAGCACAGACTATATCTTCACCCGAGCAATAGTGCGGGGCACTATTGCTCAATAGCACACCGATCGTGTGCAAACTGTCTTACGGGTGATGGCATGTTACCCATACGAGCAGTCATTTTCTATGAAATGATTCCTCTACGTATGAGTCCGGTGCTTGCGCACCAAGTCGTTACGGGGTCAAACCTAATCGTTTGTACAAAGCATCCTCTGAAAGTGAACCGGTACTTTTATAGTTCTCCTGTTTTATTGCAAACATGAAACCTATCAGTTTTCGGAGCTCACTATCGGACAATTGGCTCATCCGCCCCGACTCAAGTATTGAACATGCTCGTATGAGTATGCTTACTTGTGTGGCTTTAAAGCGGATGAATGGTTTGAGATCAGTAAGTATTCTTCTCACTTGTTCAAACCCGTTGATGCGAAGTTCGGACATACCATCACTTCTGCGCGATAGATATCCTGCCTTCAATATCGTACGGATCCAATGGAGAGGTTCTTCATGGCGAGTGTCTTGATAGAGACAAATCGTTGCCATGAAACGCACGCCACGTTTGGTATCGTTGCGCATTTTCACCTGCAACATCAAACTTCCATCTCCATCAAGGAAACCCGCAATATATGCTTTGTTTTGATCAAGTCGACTTCCCACGGTATTATCGTATCACCTCTTTCGGTCCTCAAGCAAGGGTAGTACACAAGGACTAGCGTGTAGTACACTCTAAAACCAAACGTGACGTAGACTTCACCGTTATAAGCCATGTTGTCATCACGAATCTCTTCGTGAAGTAGCAATTTACTTACTAGGGACAAGTCTCCTCAAGAATCGACGCCTGCAGTAGATAGGAGACCAACCTGTCTCACGCATGATACCGTTTATTACTAAACGCATTGGACTGTAGCTTCGCCCTTAATTCACTCTCGTGAATCAAAAGTTGTTGACGTTCAGTCTCTAGAGGCAGTGTGCAGTGCACACATTCCTTCGGTATTGCCCCTCTTTTTCAAGAGTTGGGTTTCACCGATATAAGTCAACTTCTTCCTCGCGCATTATTTTTGAAAAAAATAATGCGCGAGGACCGCCGTGATGTGATTGTTCCTTCCACTTTTATTTTGTTCAAAGACTTAAAAACTCGATTGTGTCGTTTTAACTGGATTTAGACTGCTCATTCCCGGAATTACTTCCGAACCTGAACGGTCTAAACCCAGCTCGCGTAACTTTTTAATTGGCGAACAGCCAAACCCTTGGGAGCTCATTTCTGTTATCCCGCGTTCCCGCGGGGATCAGACTATTCCTTCACCATGTTTGAAACGTCACCGCTTCAAGTGTAGGTGCAAGCCGTGTGATACCGCTCCGAAGAACGCATATCTCATGATGCAACCAACTATTGCATCACTCAGTCGTTAGAGGAGAACTGTGCTTGGATCATTGCCACGGTATTCTTCCGCCGATTGTTGGATCGGACGTTGAATTTTGACAATGCATCTGCCAATCGAGCGACACGCATGAGATCGGTGCGCTTCCGTACTGGAATCGCCAATATCTTTAATGCTATGTCTATTTGCCGTCGTTTTATTCTCGAGTATGGGCGAAGCAATAAGAGAATTTTTGCGACATCTTTTTGATCTCGCGTAATCCAATCATGCGCTGTCCGATTTACTCAAATCGCTCCGCATCCTAAAAGTTGTCGCAAACACGTGATGTCCCTGCGATGCTTTTGGGTAACTTTCAGTTCAATGCGAATCCGAAAACGAAACTTTTTCTCATGGTGTGGCTCAATATACGCCATAATGACGCCGTCGCCGTCTATGAGACCAGCAATATATGCCAAATCAACTTCAGCACAATTCTTTCCTACGGCGTTAGCTCTCATGCTCCCAGTATACAACCTGGGACCTCCGAAACGAGGGGTTCGTGTGCATGAGTCAGCCTTCACCGTTTTGAGCTTGTTTATTACCTCACTGTTTCCAGTGAGGAAAGCAATTATTTACTTCACCCCCAGGATAAGTTGAGCCGACATCGAGGTGCCGAACCGTGCCGTCGCTATGGACGCTTGGGCACGACTAGCCTGTTATCCCCAGGGTAACTTTTATCAGGTAATCTCCGGCCGCATCTAACGCGGACCATCGGTTCACTATGCTCTGCTTTCGCATCTGTTTGACACTTACGTCTTACAGTCAAGCTGGCTTGTGCCATTACACTATCGGCACGGTTTCCATTCGCGCCTAGCCAACCTTGAGACCCCTCCGTTACTTTTTAGGAGGGTAGCGCCCCACTAAAACTGCCTGCCACGCACTGTC
>CAZTKT010000018.1:0-18395 GCA_964614265.1 uncultured Candidatus Saccharibacteria bacterium
TGTTCTACAAAAAACACGCCGTCCTCTAGAGGACGGCGTGTTTTTTGTAGAACATCTCTAGCAATTATGCACGTGCGCGCTTCTTTGCTGGTGCCTTTCGTTTCTTTACTGCCTTCTTCACTGCCTTCTTTGCTGGTGCCTTTCGTTTCTTTGTTGCCATACTATTTTTTATATCTTTTTATGTTTTGGTTTATACAATTCGACCGCAGTGTTTTCTTTATGATGTATAAAAAAAGAAAACAATTGCTTTACATGCAATTATTCATCACTTCGTTGTTGTGCACAATACATAAAAAGTTTTTTGTGTGGATAACTCAAAACACGTGTAAATCTTTTTTAAAAAAGATTTACACGTGTTTTATTTTTTATTCCACACACATCGCTATGAAAGTTTTGTAACTTCCCATGCAATCGTAATATTTGTTGCCACACGCACCTGCTCAACAATGTGTGCGGCGAATGTTTCGAGTTCTATCGCCGTTGCATCACCGTGATTAACGATCACGAGCGCCTGCCCCTCGTAGGTACCAACAGCTCCTTGACGAAAACCACGCACATTGAGTACATGGTCCAAGATCCAACCCAGAGCAATCTTTACCTCTCCATTTCCTGCCGGATACCCTGGTAATTGCGGGTACTGTTTCACAAGTCTCGCATAGTGTACCTCTGAAATAATAGGATTTTTAAAAAATGAACCAGCAGTACCAAGCACATTCCAGTCAGGAAACTTCTTTGAGCGAATCTCACACACGGCGGTACGTATTTCAGCAAGCGTGGGTGCTTCACCGCGCGAGCGTAATTCAGACCACACGGCAAGATCGCGATATGTCAGCCGTGGGTTTGGCTCTTGTGAGAGACGATACGTCACCGCCGTCACCACATAGTGTTTCCCTTCCGCATGCTTAAAGAGTGAATCACGGTATCCAAATGCACACTGCGTGTTTGTCAGCTCTGTCGTCACATCTGTGTGCGGATCGTACACCATAACAGACACAATACGCTCGTTGATCTCAACGCCATACGCACCAATATTCTGTATGGGTGTTGCACCAACAGAACCGGGAATGCAGGAGAGATTTTCGAGTCCCCACCATCCTCGTGCAACCGTCATAGCAACAATCTCATCAAACACCTCTCCTGCAGCGACGGTGAGAAGTATCTCAGTGCCATCCGTTACAATCGTGTGACCCATCACACCCATCTGTACCACTAACCCGTGCACACCCTCATCCGACACGAATACATTTGAACCGCCACCAAGAATCGTCACAAGAAGAGATCGTTCACGCGCCCATACAAATGCATCACGTAACTCTTGCACACTTGTCACTGCCACAAAATACTCAGCCGAGCCGCCGATGTGGAAGGTCGTGTATTCACGAAGTGAAACCTGTGGTTGTATGTTGAGCATAGAGTATGTAGCGTAATCCCATAATACACTCGACGCAACCTCGGGAAATCATCCTAAGTGCCCTATTGATTTTATTCACCCCTCGTGTTTCTTTCCTTTTTGCCATGGCACGCGTTGCAGAAATGGTGCAAACAAATCTTCCTCCATAGGAACAATGAGCGAGAGAAATGGATCGGTACTTTCTCTCTCTGAAAAAGAAACCTGTGGGAGATCCTCCATTAAGACAAAGGGTGTGCACTCATCCCCCTCCCCCATTGCGAGCGTTGCCACCGCCGCAAGACTGTCTGCAATATTGAGCCGTTCAAATTTTAACAGACGGCCAAAAATATCTGGTGTGCCACGATAATCTCGTTGCGCATGGAAACCAGCATACCCAATCGTCATCCCCGTCACGCCATTGCGAAGCGGTGAACTCTTTGAATCAGTAATGATCACCCCACACTCCGTAATACCATGGCGCGCCATAAGATGCGCGCGAATCTCACGCGCCGAACGCATCGGATCCTCCGGCCAAAGAATAAAGTACCCATTCCCATTACTCTGATCAATACCCGCACTCCCGATAAAAGACCCCTGAGTAATAGTAGCAAAGCGTGTATATGGCGCCTCTGGATCACGTACAAGATATATATCGGCTTCCGCCTGCGCTAAACGATCTTTAAACTCCAATGCATCTACACCTTCTGGTGGCAAGATGCACCGCCCCTCCCCTATTGAAACAACCTTTGAAGATACCGCAAGCACCGCACGCTCTGGCAGAGAGACAACTGACTCATCAAGATGAGTATACAGATCATCCTTCGGAGGAAGGAAGCGACGAGATGAAATGGCGGTTACCTGCATGTAGAGAAAAAGACTTCGTCGTGTGACCTGTCCCCTCTGACGACACTGCGTTCGTTGTGGTTCTCCTCCATGTATGGCCAGCGGATGCGAGCTCCAAATAAATGAAAGTCTATATTGTGAGTGCGCCGCTAGCCGTACCTGCAGACGAACGCTCGTCAAAGTATAGCATACAAAAAGGGTGCGTTAATAAAGCGCCCCGCGTTTTTTCGCCTTAGTACCTGTTCAAGATCTCTTCAACAACAAACTAATAAACGCCAGCATGATCATCTGACGACTGGTCGACAGTTTCCGTTCACAGTTTTTCCATAATCTCCGGCACTTCTCCATCCAAGAAAAAGATCGCTCCACCACCCAGCGTTGCGGTATGACCTTGAAGATATGCAACTCGCTTCTTTTCACCACTTCCACATCAGCTCCGAGTATCTCTTTGATTTTCTCTGCGAAGGGTTGCCCAGAGTATCCACCATCGACCATTAGTTTTGTCACCTTCGAAAGGTTTTTCCTTGCATTTGTGGCAAGTGCCACCGCTCCATCTCGATCCGTCACATTTGCCGTGGTGACTTCGACTGCATGCAAGAGTCCATTGGTATCAACGATGATATGTTGCTTAATTCCTGACACTTTCTTTCCTCCGTCATACCCTTTCTCTCGCGCGGTATCAGTATTCTTCACGCTCTGCGCATCAACGATGCCCATGCTTGTTTTCTCTTTCCGTCCATTGCGCTTTCGCTCCTCGCCAACCGATTTTTTTTAATACTTGTTCGAGAATGCTTTTCTCTCCTTCTGTTTCCTCGCTCCAGATTTCAAAATAGGCATAGACACTTTTCCACTTTGGATATTCATGTGGCAGGGCTCGCCACTGGCATCCGGTCTTGAGCACATAGAGCACTCCACAAAACGCATCATACAAATCGATTTTTCGTGGTTTTGTTTTCTTTCGCGCTGATTCAAGTAGGGGTCGTATTCGTTCAAATTGCTCCCGAGTGACATCACTGGGGTATGTTTTTTGCATACAGAAAGATATTACATGGCTTGTATGCTTTGTATTGTATCAAAAAGATTATGAACAGGTACTTACAGGCGCAGTACACCTTGTGGCTCTTTTGCTTCAACTTCGTCTTGCAAAACAGCTCACAAGGTCTTAATAAAGCGCCCCGCGTTTTATTAACGCAAAAATCCCCACCCCGGGGATATTTACGTAGACTTTCAATCTGAACGCTGGCACTCTGTCAGCACTCACACACGTAGTATACCATTGAAAAAATACCGCGCAATCCTCTCGTGCCCCAATTCAATACACACGTACACAACCTCCGACCAATTATTGCGCTTTCTTCTGTACCTCCGCAATAAACTTTTCTGCCTGTGCAGTAAAGTCAGGGAACTCTTTTCCTGCTTTTGTGAGTGTAGCAATAGCTCCCGCAACGTCACCAGATTCATTTTGAATAGCTGCCTTTGAAATCCGTAATTGCACATCTCCTGGTGCATTCGCGATCCGACCCTCAACTAATCGAAGCGCAATTGCGTATCGTTTTGTGACATAGTACGCCCGCAAAATCCGATCATCATTTTTGTAGAGGGTGTCATACGGTGGCGCAGATAACTCTGCCACCAGTGCGTCGTTGCCTGTATAAATCGATGAAATGATGTAGAACACCCGTGCATCTTCATATTGGGGAGCAAGAAGAAATGCTTTTTTAAATGTCGCTTGTGCTTTATCATATTCCCTCAAATCAATGCGCGCGGCCGCAACGGAAAAGAGAACACTTTGTTTTTCGGAGGAAATTTTTTCAACAAGCTCAAATTGTGCAAGCGCCTTATCAAGCTGACCTGTCGCTTGATACAGCGACCCGAGAATCATGCGAGTTCGTGCAGACCGCGGTTGCACCTCGAGTTGTTTTTGCAACTCTGTTTCTGCGAGGGTCACGTACGCCTTTTTGAGCTCGTCTGATGCTTGTGCACTAGCAAAAAGACGCTGTGCAACAGAGGCAAGTTGTTCACGAATTTCCTGATTACCAAATGAATCTCGATCGAGCGCAGAGCGAAATTGGTCAAGTGATTGTTGGAAGAGCATCATATTCCCTGCCGCGGTGATACCTTGATCCCCGACTGCCATATCAAACGACGTGAGTGCATCGATGAGCCCTCCTGCCGCCCGTATACCGGGAACATTCACGTAATAGAGTGTGAGACATAACAACACCCCCACCACCGGCGTAGCGATATGCTTGAGTGCCTGTGGACTTATACGGAATGTGGCAATACTAGACATCGGTTCTGCAGTGCGTGCGTGTATATACGCGAGAATGGTAACAAAAAAGAAATAACTAATGAGGTTATCAAAGACAAAGATGTTGTGTACGCCATATCCAACGAGAGCCCCGAAAAAAATACTCCGTTCTACCACTGAAAAAGAGTCTGTACCAGACTTTAGAAGTGGTTTAATCGCCAAAAAATACAGTGCGCACAACCACAGTGCGAGATAGGTTAACAGTC
Organism: uncultured Candidatus Saccharibacteria bacterium; assembly: GCA_964614265.1. GTDB lineage: Bacteria > Patescibacteriota > Minisyncoccia > Phycocordibacterales > UBA918 > JACQKD01. The sequence continues at coordinate 4,751 of CAZTKT010000018.1, forward strand.
CCAACACCCCACCCGCTATCAACCAGTCAAGATAGGTGTCGTGCACACGGTCAAACCACGCTTCTTGTGCATAGAGAGAGGGACGGTAATGAGAATCAAACACATAGTCAAAGTTATTTTGTCCCCATCCCAAGATCGGCCGTTCTTTCACCCCCTCAAGGGCTATGCCCCAGAGCGTGAAGCGGGTCGAGCCTTCTGCGAGAGAGATGGAGGCGATCCTACTCAACACGGGGCTGTGGGTAACCATACTACTGTCTCGCAGAAGGTAAAAGAGTCCACTTATGCCCAACACCACCGCGACACCTATCACCGCCACCTTTCGAACGACACGATTATGTTTCGCGACAACAGCGCTATAGAGCGCCGCGACAAAAATGCCAACAACAAGACCGATGATGGTCCCCCGCGTCTCTGTCTTTAACAAGAGAAATGCGAACACAACCGCGAGCGTAGCGTACAGTACACGCATCCTCGTACGCGTGGCGTGCGCAAGCATATAAAGTGCAATAGCAACATTAAAGAGCATGTATACTGCCATGTAGATCGCATTACCAAGTGTGGCATCAATACGATGTCCACTTTGTGAGATAGATACAGCACTCAATAGTTGTGCACATGCGTAGACCGCAATCAGAGATGCAGCAATGAGACAACTGTTAAAAAAACGATCCCATAGTTTTTCTTTCGTGAGCATCGTCCCGGCAACTGCAAAGTACAGGAGCAGGTGCGCAAGCATCACAAACCCTTCCATCCGTTCAAAATTACTCCAGAGACTTTTTGAGGGCACGAGACCAAACGCATCCGCGAGGAACATAACGCCCACAAATGCACTGAGCCAGACACCAACCCATGAAAACCGTGGGCGATACTCTGGGTCATAGAGCGCAAGGAGTACCCACGCGGCAAACACCACCTCCACAATCATCCGAAATGCGAAATTCTTTCCCGTGATATATGAAAAAAACAAACTCCCCGTCACAATCAATGGTACAAAAGGCAACACCAAAACCCCCCAAATCACTGTCTGTCGAAGTGCCTCTTTCATACAGCAAGATTGTACCACTCAAACACAAAACGAGCACTCGACCTTGTAGCGCCCTGTTGATTAAATACTCAGAACTCAGTACTATCGAGAACACACCACATGGATAACAAGCATATGTCACCAAAAAACCGCCTCATACGAGTACTCCGTTGGAGCGAGCGATATACCAAAACAGACATGGTCTACCTTGCCAAGGGAGGATTTTGGATAAATATAAGCTCAGCTACTATTACACTCTTTTCATTACTTCTCTACACTGTTTTTGCTCGAATCCTCCCCAAGGATGTCTATGGTACCTATCAGTATCTGCTCTCTATCTCTGCTATCATCGGTACCTTTACCCTCTCGGGAATGAATACCGCCGTCGCTCGAGCAGTGACACGCGGGCACGAAGGCGCGTATCGTGCCTCAATTCGCGTACAGTTCCTCTGGTCACTCATCCCGTCAACAGGAGCCTTTATTGGTTCCGGCTACTATACGCTCCAGGGCAACATGCTCCTCGCGATAGGATTGTTGCTCATTGGTATCGCAACCCCCTTTGTCAGTACCTTCAACACATATAGTGCGTTTCTGTCTGGGAAAAAAGATTTCCGACGAATCTTCCTCTACAACTTTTCTCTTAATGTCTGCTATTACGGTGGACTTATTGTTGGAGCATTCTACTTTAAATCCGCATTGATCCTGCTTGCCATCAACCTGTCGGTGAATGCGATCGTCCTTGGACTCCTTTATCGGCAGACACTTCGTGTCTTTCATCCAAATGCGAGTACCGATCCAGAGACGCTTGTTTATGGAACACACTTGAGCCTTATGGGAACGTTCTCTGCTATTGTGGGACAAATCGACAATGTACTCGTCTTCCACTATTTAGGCGCCGTGGATCTCGCGATCTATTCTTTGGCGACCGCAATCCCTGATCGCCTCGCAAATTTCTCACGATTTTTCTCCATGACCGCAGCACCAAAGTTTGTAGAACAATCTGGGGAACAAACTCGCGCAACCATTGGTCCAAAACTCTTAAAACTCACTCTCGTCGGGGGGCTTGGCGCCCTCGTGTACCTCTTCATCGCCCCAACCATCTTTCATTTCATCTTTCCACAATATACTACTTCCATTCCCTTCTCTCTCTTCTATGCGCTTTCCATGCTCGGCACTGCTGGTGGAGTAGCGGCAACTGCACTCTCTTCTCAAAAACGTACGAAAGAGCTGTACCTATTGAATCTCATAGCACCAGTACTCCAGCTCACTTTGCAATTAGGTGGTGTCCTCCTCTATGGACTCTGGGGTCTGGTAATTGGGAAAACCCTCTCCACACTTCTCGGAAGTCTTTTTTCCGTCATATTGCTTTTTGGAAAACCAAAACGTACATCCTAAACATACTCATACAAAAAATAAAAACCTCGTATGATTATTGGAAAACTGTGGTGAGGGACAAAAAGAACCCCCTTGTATTAAGGGGGTCTGTGCTGATACGACAACCTCTCTTAAGCTACCGACTCACGCAGTATATAAGACGGTAGCATACTCTGTCCCATAGAATGTTCGTATACCGTGCTGGAGCGACTTTGCGGAAACTCAATACCGAGAATACTCCGAGCATCACGTTCCAACGCATTACGACACGCCACTAGTGTTTTTCGATCCAGAACATCGGTCCAGACGTGTGAGACATATCCATCATTAGGGTCTCCTTTATAGTGCGTTGCCCCTGTGGTGTAGTCAACATCTTCCTGAAAGAGACGGTCTCCATTTTTACACGTATAGATCCACGCGGTGCTTTCTGTCTCACCTATAAATGGAACCGCTTGGTCGTAATATGGCGACCCAGGATACGGGGTGATGATGGTTACATCAAAATCAGATGGTCTGACTTCAATTAGCCACTCACGCGTCTCCCTAATGGTTTCTTCAGACTCACCAGGATGCCCCAGAGACATTAGTGCTTTTACTCTGAGACCATGCCGATGTGCGATCCCGACACACTGTGTATTGTCCTCGCGCGTCGCAATTTTCTGAATGTTCTGCAGAATACGTGGTGAGCCCGACTCAAACCCAACAAGAATTTCACGAAACCCCGCATCATACATCGCCGACGCCTGCGCATCGGTAAACCGTTCTGACTTGATGAACCCACGCAATGTCCACGAGACGCCAATATCACGTCCCGCCTGAGCAATTTTATGCATGAGCGCAACCATGTTTGGATTCACGTTGAGTTCATCATCATAAAGCATGAACCCCCGGAAACCATACTCCTGATAGAGAAATAGCATCTCAGCAATGATATTCTCATCACTTCGCGTTCGGATATTACGAAGCATAGGAGATAACCTTCCCGCACAAAAGCCACATTTGTATGGACATCCGAGTTGTGCAATGAGAGAGGTGGCACGAACACCACCAATGCTATAGCGATAACTTGGAAGATCGATCAAATGCCGCGCGGGAAATGGTGTCTCATCAAGTCGTGCATTAGTAAGAAAGAGTGGTGACTGCCTGCTATCTCCGTCGATGAGCTGTGGTGGATCGTCACCAAGCGCAATAAAAATTGCCTCCTCACCATCGCCGGCGACAACCACATCAAACGCTTTCTCAAGTTGCGCATATGCTCCATGTGCGCGGCCAATCCGGTTCTCCTTCTGCTCATATCGACACGCCGCAACTACGAGCGTTGCGTGGGTACCGCCAATGATGATTCGCGCCTCTGACTTTACCGTACGAATGGCCTGAGCAATTCGTACCGCCGCCGGAAATTGTGGGGTTGTGGCCGTCAGGCCAAAACACCATGTCGTCGATTCAGACACATAACGTCGCACCACATCCTCATAGTTCACAATACCAGAGAGGTCCAGTACCTCTACCGGCACCTGTGCTGCTTCCAACACCGCCCCCATTTTCAGTATTCCCAAAAAAGGGAATACCCGCTCATCGAGGAGAAATGCGGACGGTGGAATGATCAAACAAACAGATGGCCACACATCGTACCCTTTCACGGCTTTGGTATATAACAAAGAACTCTAAGTAAAGAACTCTCAGTACAGTATACTGCATTACTCCACCCCCCCATAAAAACATGGGGAAAGGTGCTACTTTTGAACCTCAAACTCCCACGTCAGGCACGCGACTGGTAGCACAAGAGAAAGGTACTGGTCATACACCTTAGGAAAACGATTCATCAAAGACTTGAGTGTACGCACAAGAGGATTAGAAGAAATTGTCGGCCATCCATACCACATACCGACTGTGGTAAATCGAAATGGGACATAATTATATTCCGCAAGCTTTGACCCTTCGACAAAATAGTCAAGCGACGAAGAGGTAAAAAAATGTTTGTGTGTGATATCTCCGAATGCATCCACGGAACGAAAGTAAGGAACCTGTATGACAATGTGTCCGCCTGGTTTTAAGATTCGATACGCTTCTCCAAAAAATGCAAGTACGTCATCGGTATGTTCAAGCACATGACTTGCAAACACCAGATCAAACGTCTGTGCGTCAAAGGGCCACGGGGTGTGATTCATGTCATGCACCACACCTGCGGCAGACGCGGAGACAATGTCCATGCCGGTAGCTCCTGGCAATTTGCGTTGTCCGCACCCCACGTCAAGCGCCCGCGCACCCCCAAGGATATCACCCTGCGCGCGACCAGTCGGCGTATATATTTTTTCAACCCAAGAGCGTGTGTACATAGTAATAAGCACTTCTATACTAGCAAAAAACCTCAATCAACAAAACGATACTTAATGACCGTCCACAGAATCAGTACACCATGTTTCCACTTGATCTTTTTCCCCTCCGCATAATTCCGCGGATGATAGTGGGTAAGAACATCGATCGGTTTGAGCCCTCGTTTTAATATTTTACAAAACATTTCATTATCAATATCAAAATCATTTGTACTGATCGAGAGTGAATCCACTAGTGCTTTTGTATATGCCTTGTAACAACCTTCGTACTCTTTCGCATTATTCCCATAGAGGACGTTCGTTGTCCATGTAATTGTGTGATTACCGAGCCACGCAAAAAAGTAAAGTAGTACGGGGTACTCACCCCCTGCGCGACCTTCGATGCGCACTCCGTTTACCACCTCAGTCTTGCCATCAAGTATTGGCTGAATCACCGCACGATAATCATTCGGATCATATTCAAGATCTGCATCTTGAATGATGAGTATGTCCCCTGTCGCTTCCTTGAAACCACGCTTCACCGCAGCCCCTTTCCCCTGCTGTGTTTCGACATAGATACGAATATCGGGAATAGTACGTGCGATACGGAGCGTTGCGTCGGTTGAATTATTATCAACAACAATAATCTCCTTCTCCAGCGGACCAATGTCGACCGCCTGCACTCGCCGTATTATTTCAGCAATGGTGCGTTCCTCATTATACGCCGGGATGATAATTGAAAGTTTTTTCATGACTATTGCACTGTTGAGAAGTACCGCATGAGAGATGTCCGCTTGATGACTCTCACAATCACCGGAAGCCCGAGCATGGCAAATGTGAACACGAACACGCTAATAGGCATCCGATATCGTGCACTAATTGCAAAGCCAACTGATAGAGACGTCAACATGAAATATAACACCAGAGAGAGTGCTACCAGTGCGTGTGGTGATTTTCTTTCATACCGCAGATGTCGTACTGCTCCCACAAAAAAGGCAAGGGTAATACAGACCCATGCAATTCGTCCAAAGAGAATGAGTATGGCAGGTGTCAAAGCGACATGCCAGATGACGGTCAACAATTCCCCCGGTGAAGAGAAGAGTAGAAAAAGCGCCGGTCCTCCTAAACGCTCGCGTGGTGCCACACCGATATGACGTAATACATCAAGCATGCCGTCATGAATAAAAAAATTAAGCGCTGTATTGGCAGAGAGCAATATCAGCCCCCGCGGATGTCTAATGAGAATCGGAATTGCCAGCCTCGTATACTCGTCAGCCTGTGTCACACTGGTGAGGTTTGGTCCGGACACCCCCGTGCCAAGAAGTGTAGTGAACTCTTCTTTAAAACTCGTATGATTCTCAATTGCCAACACGGACGGGACAAGGACAGTGTACAGCGCAGACCCTTGTTGCGGACTAATACCAATGACACCAAAGGTATGGTAATTCCGATAGAGCCATGGTGAGAGGACAAGAAGAAACACCAGAGCATACCCAGCGACACGCAAAAAAAACATTTTCGATACACTACCCCATGCTTCCCACACCAAGATCGGTAACAAGAAAAATGGTGCGTATTGCGCCACTGGTTTGATCAGCACCGCCACCGCCAATAAAAAGGCCGACAGGAGCAGGGCTGATACGTTCTTATATGTAATATATCGAAACAGGCATAGCACGGATAAGAGGAATACAAATGTGAAAAAGGTCTCGGTATACAAGAGCGATGAAAATAAAATACTATACGGTTCGAGCGCAAGTAAGACCCCTACACTTATGACCACACTCCGGGAGCGTGTCAGATACTCAGAGAGTATCATCGCCAACATAGGGATGAGACTTCCGATAACTATTTGCAGGAGTATCACACCGCCATAGCTCCCCAATAGCGTATACGCCCCCACAATAAAGTAATGGTACCCAGGGGGTCGAAATGAATAGGGTCTATACGGAGGCGCATCATCACTGGAAAAACCATTCCCAGCGATCATGTTCTTACTCACCTCATAGTAGCCATCAGCGGCCCATATACTTTTCACTACATCACCACCATGAGAATGAAGGCTGATACCAAAATACAACAAACGAGCAACGAGAGCAAGAAGAAAGATCAGCGTCCCTACTCTGTGCTCTCGCAGAAAACGCATACCCCCGATATTACCCCTTTTTCCTCCCGACCACAATCAGATTTTTCCCAAATGGAATAGATATACGAGACTCAACACTCCGCGCTATTGGCACAACAAACCTGTCATACAGTACCGTATTATTCGTCGTCAATGTCTGTTTCAAAACCTTGAAGAAAATAAACCAAGGAACAATACCCACTAGGTCAACATACCGTATCGTCACAATATCGAACCCCGCTTCTTCCATCAGTGCTCGTAGGTGCTTCTTATGATATCGTCGATAATGTCCAACCGAGGCATCAAAATCACTGTAGAGCCATTGCAGTGCCGGCACAAAAATACATGCGGTACCACCCGCATGTAACGAATCATATATGTAGCGTAACTCTTGTCTGTCATCAGGTATGTGTTCCAAGACATTCACATACACCAACGCATCAAAATAATTCGCGTATCCGGTATGTACATCCTTAAAGAAGGCGTGGCGACAAGCAACCCTCTTGTTCTGGCTAAATTTTTCCGCGAGAAGTGGGTACATTTCATTTGACGGCTCAATAGCGGTAAGCGCCTCTATCTGCTGATCTAAGAGCAATGAAGAAAAATTCCCACAACCTGCGCCTACCTCCCCCACCCGTCCATGAAGAAATGGCGCAAAGATATCAACCACCCACTGATAATAGTTTCGGGCGAACGACATCGCTTCCAGGTCTCTCCCTTCATATCGAAGTGGTGTCATATCGTAGGAGCTCCTGGCATCGCAAAGATGCGATATCGATAAATAATAAAACTTGAGCACGCAAGTCCACCACTAATGAGGATTTGAGCGAGCACATACCAGAGATGCACTATCTCCACACAAACATACAACAACAGGAGATTCAGAACGTAGTTTGCAACAGATACAAGAAAATAAGTACGCCCCTGACGAGAGATTCCCTCGGTACGATGATCCTTAAAGGTCCAGTATTTTTGAAGAGAAAAACTCACCACAAACGAGACAAGAAAAGCGATCGAAACGGAGACAAGATAATGAAACCCAAGATATTCGGTACATCCATACAACACTGCTACATTCACAAAAGCCGCAATCCCCCCCGCAATACCATACCGGATGATAAGGAGAAAGCGAGGTACTGGTGAAACGGTATCCATACGTATCTATATACCACACATGCCCTAGTGCGACCGACTCAGTGGGGGGAGAATACGAGTAAACAGTGTATTTAAAAATACATCGTACCGTAAGTACTGTTCGTACGCTCTCCGCGCCGCTTTCTGCATCTCCACAAATTTCTCGTCGGATAATTGCGCGTAAAAATCAACCACAATGTCAGCCAATCGGTTAATCTCCGTATACGGCACCCGCAGGATACAATCATCGTAATTGATATACTCCTCCCCCGGAAGTATCACGTCAGTATCAATAAGTATTGGAATCCGCCCCATTGAGAGCGCCTCATAAAATCGAAAAGAAATATTCGCGTCACCCTTCGGTGTAAGTGCAAAATCGCAATCACGCATGTTTTCAAGATAGTCTCTCCGCGCTTGCGCCGGATCCACCGACACAAGCTCCGCACTTCCAGAAAAACTCCGTCGCATCAGAAACTGTGTTTCGATGCGCGAATCGCGCCTCAGTACCCCCATCGCTTTACGCCGCCAATAGATCCCGCGTTTCTGGGTACGCACCCATCGACGCCCTGTACACACTGTTATCACATCAATGGCAAGATTCTTGATGAGATATTTCAGATACAGTACTGGGGTTGCAAACGAAGAAAATCCACAAAATCCCACAACAGGCTTGGGTGATTTTTTGCGAATCACCAGTGGCATCTGTTCTGAGAGATCTTCCACAAAGCAAGGAATCACTATTTCATTATCACGCTTCAGATACCCATACTGCGACCCTTTTAGAAATATCACCCCATCAAAAAAGACCTTGTGATGATAATCCCCTGACCCAAATACAATAAGTGGTTTGTTAAATCGTTTTGCATAGGCACGCATTGTATCTACATACGCAACAGTCTGTGCATCCATAGACCGTACCGGATGCGGCGCAAGGATATAGTCAGCTTCTTCCGCTCCGGAATCGAGGGTAAACGTAGTGTACTGAAATCCCTTTGGTAAGCTAGAAAAAAGCATGTCGTCCCCCTCCTCTTTTCCATGAGCATACATAATAAAAGAAACCACCGGTACTCCCGATGTACGAGGTGCGATATGTATACGTGTGAGTCTCGTCGACATAGACAACTAACGACGCGACGCTATAACGATAAGATCTGTATATCGTTTCCGAGTCGGAAAGAACACTAGCCACAGAATGATAGCGGGAATACCAAAAAGTACACAGTCTTTTATTTTTGCAAGTATGCGTGCAACAGAAACGTTGAAAGTCGTAGTTGGAGCTGTCCCATTCACCGTGCGGTGAGCAGACGCACCCACCTGTGCCTTTTGCACTAAACCGATAGAAGTCCAATTCCCGTATCGAAAGCGCATCTTCACGATAAACAAGTAGAGGTGTGCAGGAAAATGCTTGATCGCCAAGAGAGAGAAACCAGAGCGATTCAAAAAATGTGTCACTGAAGGTTCATCCCAACGTGTGAGGTGGTTGGGGGGAAGGTCACCTTGAATAAGTACACGCCAACAATGGCGATATGGCATCGAAAAGCCGATGACCCCGCCCGGAGCAAGAAGACTTCGTATCTGTGCAATAAACTCCGTATGATCGTCGAGATGTTCGAGCACGTCAAAGAATGTTATGGCATCAAATGTAAGATTCGGATGACGAGTGACAAAATCTTTGATGCCGGTCACTTCGAGATGGGTAAGACCAAATGCTTGTTCAGCAGAGCTGATTGCCGCCTGATCAAAATCTGTTCCCCATACCTCCCAACCACGTGTGTTCATATCGGCAAGAAAGTGTCCCGTACCACACCCTACGTCGAGAATACGGCCCTTCTTCGTCCGCCCTTCAAGAAAATCAATCACCTGTTGTTGTTTTTGATTAACCCGTGAGTCCACAATGGTGTTGCGGTATGTATAGCGCTCATGCGTTGCATACCACTCTGCCCCAGGGTTCTTCAAAGGCACAAAAAACTGGACGCTACAAGAAACACATTCATATAGGTCATAGGTCTCGCCTCCCGGGTCAGAATGGCTGAGTATAAACGTAAGACCAGTGTCAGAACCACACACTGCACAAGAAGAAGGTTTTTCGTAAACCGCCATGCCGGGCAATTATATCATAGAGACCTACTCTCACACTCGAGATCAGAACGAACCATCATCGCGACAAGCTCCTCAAACGACACTCGCGGTTTCCACCCAAGGCCCTGTTGCGCTTTTGTACTATCACCACACAACACATGTGCCTCGACCGGACGATAAAAATCCTTATTAATTCGTATGATCACCTTACCACCCGTGGTCACCCCGACTTCGTCCAACCCTGCTCCCTCCCACGTGATAGGCATCTGTAGCGCATCACCTGCAGTCTCGATAAGTTGACGAACGGAATGCCGTATACCAGTGGCGATCACATAATCTGAAGCCATTTCTTGAGTAAGCATCGAATGCATAGCCCGCACATAATCACCCGCAAACCCCCAATCTCGCTTCGCGTCAATATTCCCTAAGAAAAGAGGTTCTTCAAGACCACGTTTTATCTGTGCGAGTGTGCGGGTAATCTTGCGTGTGACAAAATGCTCACCACGGCGAGGACTTTCGTGATTAAAAAGAATGCCTGACGTGGCAAACAAACCATGTGCGCGGCGGTATGCACCAACCATGTGATGCGCAAAGGTCTTAGATACTCCATACGGATTCAGAGGATGCAATAGAGTATCTTCGGTTTGTAATGGATCTGTAGTGACACCATACATTTCAGCTGATGAAGCTTGGAAAAACCGAGTGTCTGGCTTTGTCTCTCGAATACCCTCAAGGAAGTGGAGTGGTGCCAGTCCTGTTGCGCGCACGGTATCCTCCACAGCCACCCATGGTTGCCCAACTGAAGACACCGATGCGAGATTGTATACCTCATCAGGAACATGGGTATGGATCAACTCACGCACACAGAGTGGGTCGGTAATATCCCCAGTCACCAATACAATCTGATCGGCTATCGCGTTGATGTGGATGCGTGAACTCTTGCCGGAAGTCACCCCAATCACAACATATCCTTCACTAAGCAACAACTCAGCCAAATACGAACCATCTTGACCAGTGATTCCTGTGATAAGCGCACGTTTTGTTTTCATTCTTTTTTCCAATGAGAAGATTAGATTTTATTCTCTGCAGCAAGGTCAGCGTGGTACATCAACTTCGCCAAATCTTCAAAGGTGGTACGTGCTTTCCATCCGAGCTCTTGTTCGGCGCGAGAAGCATCACCACAGAGGTACGCGACTTCGTTGGGACGAAAATAAACCGGGTCTATAGCGACACGTACCACACCATGCTCATCGATCCCCTTCTCGTCCGTATCCTTCCCTTCCCAGGTGAGATTCATACCAGCATGTTTGAATACTTCCAGCACAAATTCACGAACCGAGTGTGTCTTCCCTGTAGCAATCACGTAATCTTTTGGGGTATCCTGTTGCAACATCAGCCACATTGCCTCAACATACTCCCCCGCATACCCCCAATCTCTATACGCATCGAGGTTACCAAGAAACAACGTCTCTTGACGACCGAGTTGTATATTAACAACAGCTTGGGTAATTTTTCGCGATACAAAATTGTATCCCCGCCGAGGACTTTCATGATTAAACAAAATGCCATTAACCGCAAAAAGATTGTAACTCTCACGATAAATCCGAGAAATCTCAAACGCGTACAGTTTTGCCACTCCATACGGACTCCGAGGCTTAAAGGGAGTCTCTTCGTTTTGTGGTGCTTGATCTTTATTTCCACTATAAAGCTCTGACGTCGATGCCTGATAAAGTTTAGTTGGAAAATCAAGCATCCTCACTGCTTCCAAAAGTGATAGGACACCAACCGCATCCGATTGCGCCGTATAGTATGGGATTTCAAACGAGACCCAAACGTGTGATTGAGCGGCAAGATTATAAATTTCGTCAGGTTTCACCTTGCGTAATACGCTGATAAGTGAATTGATATCAGTCATATCACCGTAATGCAAAAAAGGAATACTGCGACCTTCTTCGACAGTAGCCACCTCATCAAACAAATGCTGGATATTCTGCTTATTAAAAGTACTCGAGCGACGGACTAATCCGTGCACCTCATACCCCTTTCTCAGCAACAGCTCCGCCAAGTACGAACCGTCCTGGCCCGTGATGCCAGTAATAAGTGCCCGTTTCGGAGTATTCATAGAATCATTGTACCGCGCAATGCATCATCAGGAAAGGTACTGTATAACCACCCACAATTACACAGAATCACAGTAGGATGCTACCATACACACAATATCATATGTCAGAGATACACCATTGGAAAACCTGCAGGATCTCCGGTGAGCCCCTCATCCCACTCTTCTCACTGGGTGAATTATACGTCTCTGATTTTCTTCCTAAAGATGCCGAACCTCGTTCGGCAAAGGTCCCCCTTGAGCTGTGTCTCGCTCCCAAGTCTGGACTGGTGCAACTCGCACACACCGCTCCATTTGATCAGATGTACGACCAGTACTGGTACAAATCAGCAACAAACGAATCCATGGTGGATGAATTGCAACAAATTGCCACTTCAGTCACCCGACTCATGCGTGCCGGTAAAGATGATATCTGGGTTGATATCGGTTGTAATGACGGAACGCTCCTTTCCTTCCTGCCACCCGAATTAACTCGGATTGGCTTTGACCCCAATGATTTCAAAGAAGTCTCAGAACAGCACGCAACTCATATCATAAACGATTACTTTACCGCAACCGCGTTCAACAATCTTGGCTATGCAAACAAAAAAGCAAAGGTCATCACTGCCATTGCGATGCTCTACGATCTTGAAGACCCACATGCATTTGTACAAGATATTGATGCGGTCCTCGATACTGATGGTCTGTGGGTGATACAGATGAGCTACCTCCCACTGATGTTGAAACAGCTCGCATTTGATAATATCTGCCATGAACACCTCGAGTATTACAGTCTCACCGCCCTCAAATACCTGCTGGATGCTCACCAGATGGACATTGTGGATTGCCAAATAAACGATGTGAACGGCGGAAGCTTCCGCGTATACGTCCGAAAGCGAGCCGCAGATCCAGCACTCTTTGGTTCCGCCCCTTACCGAGATGTCGCTTCATATCGGGTTCAATCACTCCTCGCATATGAGCAGACGCTCAATCTCACCGACCCAATCACATACCAACGTTTTTATGCCGACGCATGTGCTCTGCGTGACAAAACACTCGCGTTCCTTCATGGGGAAAAGGAAAAAGGAAAAACAATCTGGGCATACGGCGCATCCACCAAAGGTAATACCCTTCTCCAGTGGTGGGGTATCGACAATACCCTTATTGATGGCATCGCAGAGCGCCAGCCGATGAAATATGGTCTTAAAACGGTCGGGAGTAACATTCCTATCGCATCCGACGAGGAAATGCGTGCCGCAAAACCTGATTATCTTCTCGTACTCCCATGGCATTTTATTGACTCATTTGTGAGACGAGAGCAGGAATTTCTTGAACGAGGTGGTGCATTTATCGTTCCTTGTCCCCGATTTGAAATCATTAGGAAAGGTTAAGGGGGGGTATTGACAATTGTACATTGTACATATATAGTCCTGACTTCCTACCTGCCTCCCGCTACCCCTCAACTAGGACAGTTGTTAATAATGAATAATACTCCGAAG
>CAZTKT010000019.1:0-18103 GCA_964614265.1 uncultured Candidatus Saccharibacteria bacterium
AGCTCTATCCAAGAAACTTCCGCCAAAAAAGCGGAAGTTTCTGTTAACGATCCTTCGTCGATTTGATCCACCCTCCGAGCATCCTCCCTATCTCGTCGAGATTAGCTTCGATGATGATGTATTTCTTCGCATCAATCGCTTTGATATCTTTCATTAAGCGAATACAGACTCGCAGGAAATTAAGTTTGACGCTCGTTTTCTCCAAGGTCGGCAGTTTATCCGACTTAGACTGCTGACTTGCAAAAATGATTCCTTCTAACACATCGATGAGCAGGCTTTCGCACTTTTGCCAGAGTGTGTAGCGGTCTTGTTTGGGAACGGATAGGCGCAGATTATAGAAATCTTTGTAGAGATCGTAACTCTTCTTGAAAATCGGTATGTCTAAGTCATTCATATATGAAAATTTATAAGGATTTATATTGGTCAATAATTTCTCCCCAGTCTCTATTCAGAGCTTGGGAGATATTTAAGTCTGATAAAAGGAATAAGCCTGACGTTGCCGAGTTTGAGCTGAACATCGAACATAATATTTTTGATTTGTACCGCGATTTGAAGAATCAGACGTATCGGCACGGGCCATACAAAGGATTTTGGATACATGATCCGAAGATCAGACGGATACATAAAGCCGTTGTTCGAGATCGAGTCCTTCATCATGCCACTTTTGCTGTTTTGAATAAAATATTCGAGCCGACATTTATCGACGATTCGTACTCGTGTCGCATCAACAAAGGCACCCACAAGGGTGTGGAGAAAGTTGCCAATATGCTTCGTGCAGAAAGCAAGAATAATACTCGCCAATGCTACGCTTTGAAATGCGATATTAGAAAATTCTTTGATTCTGTTGACCACCAAGTGCTGAAAGACATCCTTAATAGGAAAATTAAGGATCAAAAGACGATTTCTCTTCTCGAAGAAATTATTGAAAGTTACGAAAAAAGCGGAACTACGAGAGAGAGAGAGTAAAACGCTGTCGCTTTTTACTATAAATACCAATAAAGGAGTACCCATTGGCAACCTGACTTCGCAGATTTTTGCCAACATTTATATGAACGAGTTTGATCAATTCGTTAAGCATGGACTTCATGTAAAAAATTATGCGCGATACACCGACGATTTCATGATTATATCAGAAGACAAAAAATATCTCGAAGAATTATTGCCCAAATTGCAGGAGTTTCTGAGAGAAAAACTGAAACTCGAATTACATCCGAACAAAATATCTATTCGGAAATTCCATGAAGGTATAGATTTCCTCGGATATGTGATATTTCCACATTACCGACTACTACGAGCGAAAACCAAAAAGAGGGTTTTGAGGAATATACGCAAGAAAATGGCGTGCTATCAGAAAGGTCTGATTCCTGAAAATCACCTGCACCAAAGTATGCAATCTTACTTGGGTGTTTTGTCTCATGCGAATACTTACGAGCTAACTGAGGATTTAAAAAATCAGTATTGGTATTGGTTGCACGATTAAGTGACTTAAAACAAAATATCGCCGAAAATTGGCGATATTTTGTTTCCAGCGTTCTCAAGGCCCTTAGAGCTTTAGGCTCCTCGGTCTAAGCCTCGATACTACGCTGACTCGTGCTGCCGGGCAGGGACTCGAACCCCGATACTCAGGACCAAAACCTGATGTCCTACCATTAGACGACCCGGCAATAATTTTCACAAATGCCTCGTGTCCAACCCTGAATTCGTCGGTTCAGATTTGTACTACGACGCACGCGCACCGCCATTAAACCATAATATGTAGAATTCTGCACATTACGACGTTTTGTGAGAGGATTGTGTTTTTTAAAATACACATACGGCAACTGCTGTTCTGATAATCCAATATGTAAAAGCCAAAAATTCTTTATCTCTGGTAATCGTGCTTTGTGGTTTGTATGCACATAGAGTGAGAGCACAATATCCTCGCTCGACACGTTGTATATATCAATCAACCATCGAACAAAGACGGCAACCATGTATGGATCAGAGTTAACAAACTTTACTCCGACACTTGGACTCCATGTTTTTGCCTTGGAACCTTCAGCCCAATACAATGCCACACCTATCAGTAAGAGCTCCCTCCTTGAGATGGTTCCTACTTCTTTTATAGCAGGAGTGTGAATCTCGAAAGTCTCCCTGATTCGCATGAGGTGACGCTGTGCTCCACCTCGTAATTGTGCCGCATGTTTCTTTTCCGTGAGACGTTGTTTTTGTGGTTTAGAAAGACCCACATCCTTAAGCCAACCTGACAAGGTTGATTTTGCAACAGGAATTAATTCCAAAATTTCATTGTACGTCTTACCTTGTTTGCGTAAAGTGATCGCTTTCTCCTTCTCATGAAGTTTAGAAAACATTTTTTTGTGAAGCTTTAGATGCCTTGATGAACGCCATGAAGAGAGGATGAGGGGCGAGCGGGCGCGAGTGAAACTCGGGATGGAATTGGACACCGACGAAAAAGGGGTGCTTCTCTTGCGGGAGTTCCATAATTTCCATAAGGCGTCCGTCGGGCGAAGTGCCAGAAAAAATGATCCCGGCTGTGGCTAATTGTTCGACATAGAGCGGACTGACTTCATAGCGATGACGGTGTCGTTCGCTGATCTGGTCTGCTTTGTAGGCAGAACGCGCGATACTTCCTTTCTTGAGTACTGCGGGGTATTCTCCGAGTCGCATACTGCCACCCATGTTTTGGGTTGCGATTTTTTCTTTTTGTTCAGGCATGACGTCGATCACGAGATGCGTGGATGCGGGATCGGTCTCTGCCGTTGCGGCATCCTTGTACTTCATGATGGTACGCGCATACTCAATAACCGCGAGTTGCATACCGTAGCAAATGCCAAAATAGGGAATGCGGTGTTCTCGAACATACTGAATCACCTTGAGAATACCCGCAATACCTGTAGTACCAAACCCACCCGGAACGAGGACGCCATCATAGGTATTGAGTGTCGAAAGGGCTGTTCCCTGTTCAAAGGCGACGGATGGGAGATAGTCGATCTCTGCCTTCAATCCCTGATGATAGGCGGCATATTTGATCGATTCAAGTACCGAGAGATAGACGTCAGAGAGAACAAAGTCACCCGAGTTGAAATATTTCCCCACAACGGCAATACGTACCTTCCCTGTAGTGTGCTTTGATTTGGACACAAAGGCTTTCCATGCACGGAGATCAGCGTCTACACGACTATGCATGATAGAAAGAATGTCACAGAGCTTACGTGAAAGTCCGTCTTTTTCAAAATTAAGTGGTATATCGTAAATACTATCGACATCGGGTGCTGAAATAACATGTCCTGCGGGCACATTACAGAACGTAGCGATTTTTTCTTTGCGTTTTTGGTCGAGTGCAACTGGCGCACGGGCGACGATCATGTCAGCAAACACACCAGCACTATTGAGCGTACGGGCGGCGTATTGGGTCGGCTTGGTCTTCATTTCTCCGATAGATCCGGGCACCGGTAAGTAGCTGACGAGAATGGTTGCAACACTGTGAGGCATCTCGTTCTTCATCATGCGGACTGCTTCAAGAAACAGAATATTTTGATACTCACCAACAGTCCCGCCGATTTCAGTAATGACAATGTCGGCCTGTGCGGTTACTCCTGCTGTTTTGATCCGACGGATCACCTCGAGAGGAATGTCGGGTACCACTTCAACGTTCTTCCCTCGATATTCAAGCGCCCGTTCTCGTCTGATGACTTCCTGATAGACACTCCCGGTGGTCATGTAATTGATACCGGGAATGTCGATGTTGAGAAATCGCTCATAGTTGCCCATATCTTGATCAGTTTCAAGACCATCGTTGAGCACAAACACTTCACCATGCTCCGTCGGATTCATGGTGCCTGCATCAACGTTTATGTACGGATCAATCTTAATGGCGGTCACGACAAGTCCCCGTGCCTGAAGCAGATGCGCGATTGATGAGGCGGTGATCCCCTTCCCGACTCCCGACATCACCCCACCGACGATGAAAAGGTATTTGGTGGGCGTACGTTTTTTTGGATGTCGGTTTGATCGGACTGGCATACACTAGACGCGAAGGTAGCGACGGACCGCGAGGAAGCTAGAACATGCACTAATGAGTACGCCACTTCCAACAAGAATGAGAAATATCTGCGAAAAATTGTTTACAAAGTAATTGAAGAGTAGTTTTTGATACCCCGCGTCAGCAAAAAATGGAAATGGGTAGAAGGCACTTTCGTAAAAAATCAGTGCCGGGTATAGCAGAAGAATGACAAATATCCCAGAGAGTATTCCTTGTAACACACCAGATATCACGAATGGGCTACTGATATATATGTTACTCGCGCCAACGAGACGCATCACGCCAATCTCTTCACGGGAATTATGTATGGCGAGTCGGATGGTATTAAAGGAGACAATAAGCGCTACCGCGAACAGCAGTATTGCTTTGAGACTGTTATCCTGGCGCGTGCGGTTGATGATATCTGTCAATCGACCGATCGCGACTTTGTTCTGGTTGTAATTCACGCGCTCAATGATGGGGGTACCTGCTGTCGGACGGTCTTGTTGTGCAGTCAGATACGTCGAAATACCCTCATACTGCGACGTCTCTTTTGCACGCACCGAGAGTGATGCGCCGAATGGATTGTCACCAAGCTCTGACAATGATTGAATGGTCAGTTCATCTTCAGCATGTGCGGAACGAAACTCTTCGAGCGCTTGACTACGAGAGGTATACGTGGCTTCAGCAACTTGGGGAAGACCTTCAAGTAATTTTTTGAGATCAAGAACATCTTGTTCTGGAGCAGTGGTCAGGAAGTATATATTGATATCGACTTTTTGTTGAAGCTCCGTGAGAGCAACTTCTAAGGCATGATTATTGAAGATGGTCGTCGCAAGCATAAATAGGGCGACAGTCATCACCAACACCGACGAAAACGAGACGAATGCGTTGCGCCAAAAGCCGACCGCACCTGCCTTTGCTATTCGTTTAAATGCAGTCCACATGGTGATATTAAAGCACGTATTTACCCTCGTTGTCATCCCGAATAATACGACCCTTGTCCATAGTGATCACCCGTTTTCCGAGTGCATCAATGACGCCTTTATTATGAGTGGTCATAATGATGGTTGTGCCAAGATCATTGATCTTCTTAAGAATCTGGACAACCTCGTACGTCGCAATAGGGTCAAGATTCCCCGTTGGCTCATCAGCGATAATGAGATCGGGCTGATTGACGATTGCCCGCGCAATAGCGACACGCTGTTTTTCACCGCCAGAAAGCTCGTGGGGGAAATTCCACATTTTGTCGGATAAATCGACAAGAGCTAGCGCTTGGGGAACATTATCCGCAATCTCATCATCAGTTCGACCATTTGCTTCCATTGCGAAGGCAATATTTTCATAGGCGGTCTTGTGTGCGAGTAGTTTAAAATCTTGAAAGACTGTGCCGATTTTACGACGATATCGTGGCAACTGACGACGCGGGATGGAGTGAATATCTAAAGACTCAAAAAAGACACTCCCCGTCGTCGGTCTTTCTTCAACAATGAGCATCTTTATGAGTGTTGTTTTTCCGGCTCCTGAGTGTCCAACGATGGAGAGAAACTCTTTGGGTGCAACTTGGAACGTCACATCTTCAAGCGCAATAGATTCCCCAGCATACAGCTTTGAAACTTTATCAAAATAAATCATGTGAATACTATGGTAACAATGGACTCATGCTCACAACCCAATCGCCTGCACACACCATCAGGAACAATGCACTCTATTCTACTCCATGTTGTGTGTTGCGTCTAGAAAGAGTGAGATGTCCCCGTCAAGCACAGCATCAATATTGTGCGTTTCAATACCGGTGCGATGATCTTTCACCAGCTGGTACGGATGGAGCACGTACGAACGGATCTGGCTTCCCCACTCTATTTTTACTGTTTTCTCCAATGCCAGACCCTTGAGCTCTCGTCTACGTTGCTGTTCTCTGAATGTATAGAGCTTCCCCGCAAGGAGAGTGAGTGCTCGCTCACGATTCTGTTGCTGACTTCGCTCAGATGAGACGTGCACTGAGATGTTTGTTGGGGTATGCACAATGCGTACCGCGGTCTCACGCTTATTCACATTTTGTCCGCCCGCGCCTCCGGCGCGGGCGAACGACACCTCAAGCTCATCCTCATCCAACGCAATCGGACTTACGCCTTCAAATTTCGGTGACACTTCTACCAACACAAAAGAAGTCTGCCGTTTCCCTGATGCATTAAATGGTGACATGCGCACAAGTCGGTGTACTCCTGACTCATGCTTGAGCGTGCCATACGCGTCTTTACCAATAATCTCAAAGACACTGTTACGATACCCACCGTTGTTATTTTCATTTGCGTCAAGTACCATCACTGACCAACCTCTCTGTTCGGCGTACTTTTGATACATCACCAATAGAATACGGGCAAAGTCTTCCGCATCATCTCCTCCTGCTCCCGCCACAATAGTACAGATCGCGTTATTTCGATCATATTTTTCTTTGCCAGTCGCCTGTTCCTTCAGCTCCTGGAGCTCTTTAATGCACTGTTGCGCCACTCGTGGATCATTCCAAAAATCCACCTGCGCCATCGCGGCTTCTATCTCGGTGATACGTGCAAAAACTTCCTCTTGGGTCATAATCAGCTTAGTATACCAAATCTACAGCAGACCGTATTATCGACATAGAAACAGGGCACTCAGTGTTATTACGTTCTTGGTCCTAGTAGAAAATATATATTAAGCATCGCACGGGATAGCTGATTTTCAGACTTCAATTACGAAACTCTAATTTTGGAGCCGAGGCCGGGAATTGAACCCGGGACCTACTCCTTACCATGGAGTTGCTCTACCCCTGAGCTACCTCGGCGATACTCATACATTACAGACCTCCATAGGATACCTTATAATATCTCAGAGAGCCACCTCGCAGAATCGGTCACAGATAATTTCTGCGACCCCGCCTCACGCTCATTTGAGCCACCTCGCAGAATCGAACTGCGGACCTTTGCGTTACGAATGCAATGCTCTACCAACTGAGCTAAGGTGGCCTTCCTACATCTATCGGCCTAATATACTACAGCACCCATGACTGGTACAGCTCGCCAGCATCTATCACTCACGAAGTAGTACTTCTGCTTTTTCGATATCTTCCGGATAGCCTACAGGAATCCACATTGTTTGCTCAACCACCACAACGGGATGTCGTGAAGCATAGATATTTATATTGTCTACCAAGATGTATTCACCCAATACCGACTGCTCTGACACACAATCAAATATCTCGGTCGAAAGCACAAACCCACCCGTACTGATGCGGTGAGAGAGAGGCTGTGCTGGTTTTTCAACAATACGCTTCAACGTACCGTCCTCATGCTGTTCAACGACGCCAAATCGTTCTGGATGCTCTGCATACGCCACCACCATCGCATGTTCATGTTGTACCACTTTTTGGAGTGCAGGTGCACCATGAATATCATCGGCATACATCACTAAAAATCGATCGTGGAGTATGTCGCGTGCCACAGCTAATGCGTCAGCAGTGCCAGCCTTTTGATTCGCCTGTGTGACATACGTCACCGGTCTATTCAAAAACACATCACCGCAATACTCACGAATCATCTCTCCTTTATATCCAATGACAATAACGATCTCATCTATTTCTCGAGGAAGCGCAGACACCACATGTGCAATAAGAGGCCTGCCAGCAACAGCAATGAGTGGCTTGGGCCGCTCATGTGTGAGCGGGCGCATTCGTGTCCCTTCGCCAGCAGCTAATATAATACATTGCATAGACGCGGTATATTTTTTAGGACTCTACCGATTTTGTTCAGTACGGGCAAAGAGGTACGTACCAAGAAGAAGAAAGGCCAGTGAAGCCGTCACCACAATTGAAATATTAACCAGTGGTGAAAAGAGGACAATTTTTGTGTATTCTGGTGTACCATAAAAGAACACGCTTCGAAGGAGATCAACCCCATAGGTGAGCGGGGCAAGTTTGGAAAACAATGACAAATAAAAAGGAAGCTGTGTTATTGGATTAAACACACCTGCAAGAAAAAATTGGGGGAAGATGATAAAAGGAAAAATCTGGTTTGCTGTACGTTGGCTCCCCAGATTTGCGAGAACCATGATACCAAATGCGCCACCCATGAAACTAATGGCAAGAAGAACTGGGAGCAACTCGATCAATTTCAAAAACGGCAAGGGTACCCCAATAATATATCCAAAGATCACAATACCAACGACTTGCGAGAGCGAGACCAGAGACTCACCAATGATTTTTCCGATCACAATGGCATAGCGTGAGATTGGCGCAACAAAGAGCTCACGACTAAAATCATTTTCTCGATCTTGCACCAGAGAAATCACGCCGGAGGCAGTCGAGGTAAACATCGTCTGGGCAAGCACGCCCGTGAAAACAAACGTAATAAAATTATAGCCAAGTCCCGCGCCAAAGCTCGCGTTGAGTCCCCCACCAAGTACACCAATAAAGATTACGGGAAAGACCAATGATGCCAACAGACGCGGGTAGTCTCGTAACAGCTTCGTGAGGTCACGCATCGCGATGGTCACGACGGCGTTTAATTGTCGAATAGCTGAGGAGGTCATGATGGCTGGGTCTGATGATCTTTTTCAATAAGTTTCACATAGGCTTCCTCGAGCGTTGGTCGCTCAATATCAAGAAGCGACAACGGGACAGAGACCGCGTGAATGATCTCCTGTGCCTGCATGTTTTCATCGAGACGGATACGAACCGGCTTCCCCCGTTCACCCACAGTCGATGTATGCCAACGCGCAACCTCTTTCTCAAGCCTCGTCCGATCATCTGCGTCAAGAATCAGATACTCCTGTACAAGACGTCCCTTCATGTCAGCAGGCGTGCCGTAAAGCAACACCTTCCCCTCATCGATGACGCACACATGGTCAGCGGTTTCTGCCTCATCAAGATAGTGTGTCGTCAAAAAGATAGTCGTGTGTTCTCGCTTACGCACCTCGTGGAGATATTCCCAAAGAGCACGTCTGCTCACGGGATCAAGCCCCGTGGTTGGTTCATCAAGAAAGAGTACGGTGGGCTTGTGCATCAAACTGCGAATGATCTCAAGCTTTCGTTTCATCCCGCCTGAAAATGTCTTGATCGGCGCAAACAGCACATCCTCCAGATCAATGAGTGTAGCGAGTGTTGTTACTTGTTTTTTATAGGCCTCCGACATCAGTGAGTAAAAGGGCATAAAAGTATAGAGACCGTAGAGTGATGCGTGGAGACGAATATTTTCTTCGGCAGTTAAATTGAGATCGAGACTCGGCGATTGAAATATCACACCGATGTGCTCCCGGATAGCGCGTGCATCTGCATCGATATCTCGTCCGCTGATGGTCACGACTCCATCGGTTTTTGAAAGTGTGGTAGTAAGAATAGAGATGATGGTCGTCTTGCCGGCGCCATTAGGGCCAAGAAGAGTAAAAAACTCACCTTCTCCCACTGAAAAAGAGACATCATCGACCGCATTAGCGGTCGCCTTTTTGTAGCGTTTAATGAGGTGTTGTACAGAAACAGCAGTGCCCATGACGACTCTATTAGAGCACGCGGTGTGTTTCCGTACAATAGACAAAAATGTAGGCGCGTCGCTTTGCGACGCGCCTACGACCAACCCACAAATCATTCGCCTCCACCCGTACCATTACTTTTCAGACCACCTATCTACAGCTGTGTTCCAAGATGACATCTCCCACACCTCGTCATTCGTCTTAGGAAATGGTAACGGCGCTTCTCGAGCCGAGATCCTCATGAGACACCATCCAAAAAGTGCCAGGGCCAAAACCATTGCGATTACAACCATCATTGTCATTGTGTGTCTCCTCTAATCACAACTTCAGCAGTGTCCAAAGACCGCCGCACCACAGTCGCCCATATCGAATACGGGTTAGGAACAGCATTCTTATCCCACCACATGAGAAAACCGTGATGACGTTCACGTACTGCACGCACACATGAGAACGGCATAGACAACACTTCCATCAAGATCATTTTCATGAGCGAGCGCCATGGAAGCGCGCTCCTACTCATGTACACTCGTACAGGTTTCCAAAACACAATCAAGCAGATGAGCCAGACTCTCGGCGCGTGCCACCACGAAGTTACCGGTCGCGGAAGAAACCGATATTCTTTTGTAGGTTCCTGCAAAAAGCGGTACGCACGCAACAAGACGATGATCTCTTTGACGGTAGTAGTGTCATCATACCGCCCCCACACTAACACCTCCCCTTTCCACCCTTGCTGATCACAATACCCCGCCGCCGCAGTTGCGAGGTCGTAGACTCCACCCTCATTCGCATCGACATCCACCATTTTGGTGACCCTTTTCTGACTGACATCCGGCCCCTTCTGTGCATCCTTTCCATTCCCCGCACCGAAAACAACGGTGGTGTTCTGTGGCTTTTGTTGCGCTATGGCCACTGCACGATTACAGCGTACACGCCCTTCTGGATCAGGGAAGCGACCTTCTACGCCACACGCCATCGGCATCAACACGACTCGAGCCTCCAAGATGCACCTCCTCTCTTCGCTGTCTATGTCAAAGTATCCACCTGTACTCTACACCCATTCATGTATTGTGCCAGCGAACAAAAAAGACAGCTCCGTGCAAAGCACGGAGCTGTTATGGTGGTGGATTCCAATGGTGCGTACGGCTCACTGGCTACCGTCCCCACACAATATGCGCCACGGCAGAAGTAAGCCCGGCTCCAAACGCCAGCATAAGAAAATGATCGCCTTTGTTGAGTTGTCCATCTCTCACTGCTTCAGCAAGATCGATGGGAATGGAAGCTGAAGAAGTATTCCCGTACCGCTTAATACCCGCAGAAAAACGGATATCAGCCGAACGCTTTTGTAATAATCCCTTTCTGATCGAGTCGGTAATACGACCATTTGCTTGGTGTAAAAATACCCAAGCCAAAGTATCAGGGGCAATTCCATCCCTCTCCATTACTTCTTCAAGAAGCCGTGTCCCTTCCGTCACTGCCAAACGAAAAACGGTTTTCCCGTCCATGCATATATATCCTTCTGACGATACATAAAGGACTTCGGTGTTTGCCTGCCCGCTAGTAATAACCGGATAGAGCCCCACCTGATCACTATTGCTCGGCACAAGAACCACCGCGCCAGCCCCATCACCAAACAGTGGCGCAGTATTGCGGTCACCTATATCAGTAATGCGTGACAAGCAATCCACACCAATCACCAGCGTAGGCCCGTCTCCCGCACTTATGGCCAGTGCACCCCACTCTAAAGCAGAGAGAAACCCGGTACATCCAGCATTGACATCAAAAGCCGACGCTCGTCCGGAACCACCAAGTCTGCCGAGTACCGCAGAGGCCGTTGCTGGCACACCACGTTGATCCGGCGTCACAGTTGCAACAATTATCCTACATATATCTTTGACATGAAGACCAGCCTTGCTAAGTGCGTCACGTGCCGCATCACTAGCCAAACTCACAGTACTCTCACCAAGAGCAGGATCAATCCAGTAACGAGATTTGATACCTGTCATCTCCTCTATCCATTGTGCCGTCGTATCCGCTTTGCCCCCATATGCGAGAATCCGTTCCACCACATCACCATTTGAATAGCAAGTCTGTGGGACTGCCATCCCACAACCGGCAATCAATGTAGTAGTCACAATTCTGCCCTTTCTTGAACGTTTGTGTCGAAGAACGTAAAGACCTAATCTCAATAGATCATACCCTACCTATCAAATAAAAAAACCACTGCGCCACCCATCATGGCGCGGTGATTATATTATGCCCCCGAAGGGGGCTTTTATCCATTTGGCCCCCTTTCCTTCACAGAACCATATACTATCAAAAAATGCACCTCTGTAAAGAGGGCGGTCACACCATCTTCAATGATGTACGAAAGCACACGTCCTACAACCTCGCCCGGATAAACGCATCAGCATCTTCAGCCGCCGCCATGAGCGCGGATTTGGAGGTATAGAGTGCACTCCGATTCGCCGAGGTCTTGCGACCCTTTATACATTCAAGGTGCACATGGATGCCGGTCGATAGACCGGTGGTACCCGCGATACCGCATGATGTCCCACCATTGTATGTGCCCTTCGCTGGTGCAGAATCGCGAAGATGAAAATAGACAAATGTTCGATCAACACTCGCCACATAAAAAAAGAAATAGTTTCCAAACTGAGGATGCACCCCATTCTCGATCACTTCCCCACTCGTACAAAAAAAGAGGGGCACATTCTGCTCTCCTTGCGTACCATAATCAACGCCCGGATGGTGCCCAGTCTTTGGATACGTCGCTGGATCAGGACTCAGAAATGTCTGCGTGATTTTAAACTTGTCATAACGTATTGGCGTATACCACTTATCGCTCGGTGGCGTCACTGTGCGTACCAAATATTCGGCGGCACAAAATCCCTTGCGTCCATCGTGCAGTGTCACTGCTTTCCACGTATGTTCATCGCTCTCCACCACCGTACCCGCAGGGATCACTCCCAACGACACACTCGACACACTTGGACTCGTACGCAGATTGATATTGTCAGTCGTCTCAAATTTCATAGAAAAAGCATACCCTTTTCTGCGAAAAAAAGGAAGCTACCGCGTTAAAAGACCCCACAGACCCTTGTCCTCTTGACCATCAATCTTAAAGATCGCAACACCGCGCAACCCAAACTCTTTCGCAAGTGCAATTTTTGACTCGATCGCACGTACATCGCTCCACGAGACCACATTCACCACTATTGACTTCCCCGTATTGTTTGCATACGCCAGCGCCTGTGCCGCCACCAGGTTACCCGTCGTGGTCCCTTTTGGTACAGCATATAATTTTAGTTTTTTTGCTATTGTGGCCGTGGTATACGAAAAGGACATTTCTCCCGCATTGTCCTGTGATGGCTTAATCTTTTTACTTTTTGCAAGCGCTACCGCCGTGTCAGGATTAATGGAGCCTACCCGTGTATATCCTTGATACCAATCCGGAGCAACCGTGACCTCGTACTCATGTCCATACGTTGGCACACCAAGAACCAATTTCTCCTTTGGAATAGACTTCAATGCAAACACCACCACCTTTCGCACCCAACCAACATCCGCAGTTGGTATATAAGGCATTCCCACACGCAGTGCATTCAGCTTGATGTCGGCACGCCGTTGGTCGTATCCCATGATCTCCACCCGATCACAATACGTACCGATCGCTGTGTAATCATTTGCATATTTCAAATCCGGAGGGATCGTCTTATAGAGCGAGTCAGGTGGTGTACGCGCTTCCACTGTACAACTCAATCGACGATCGCCAAGCGCCGCCTTCAGTTCTTTTAAAAATAACGAGAAGTAATCTTTCGTATCAGAGAGCTTTCCTTCATAATCAATATCAACACCGTCAAATCTTCCTTCCTGTACCATTGCGATAATTGACGCGATATGTTCCGTGCGACGTTTCTCATCACTCAAGAGCTGGTGGATAAGTTTGCCATCACTCGACATGACCGTCGGGGTCACGAGTACGTCTTTCGCACGGGCACTTTTGAGGAGCGACGGCCACCCGTCCTTCGTTAACCCAACAAGGTCTTTAAGACTGCCATCTTGCTTTACCGCATACCCAAAGGGCTGTATGACAGAGAAAGCTGAGATGTGTTTCTGCGCATCCACTGCCCCCTTTGAGCCACTCCAAAACGGTATCCATCCTGAGACTTCAAGATCAGAAGAGGCAAAGGCACTCGCCTGTGGCGCAAAAAATGCGACACACAGAAAAAGAACCACAGTGGTGCGTGCATATGTTCCGATGAGATTCATGGATGTAGTATAGCATCGGTGAGGGTCTTTGCTGAAAGGGAACATCGGGATCAGAAGCGGTCTACGCAAAGCGCGGTCATATTTGATGTGTGCCTTGCCCCGCCCACCCAAGTGTGCAGCACAAAAACCCGCCCGCTTCGCGGGCGACTCCCTAGTATCTTGTTCCAACGTAAATTCCATATGTCCCGTAGCAACTGATAGCCGCCCTTGCCCTTGTGCGAGCGCATGGACGAATCATGGCTATTTCGCGTGAAGCGTTTACTACAGGCACTGCACTTAAAAATGTATTTCAGCCCTCCCGACGAGAACCGCTGTACTCGGGGGCGTAGCGTACGGACAGTGCGGACACGGGGCACTCTCGGAGCTTCTGCTGGTTTGTTCGGGTCGAACAAATATCGGACTTCGGGCGTCTCACCCGATTTCGATAGCTCTATTGGATATTGAGGCGTAAATGTTTCCTCGGTATTTTCTAGCGACTCCACTTTGTCAGATACGAAGCTACGCATTCCGGGCTGATTTCTACCGCCACTTTTGTTGAATGCGAAGAAATACTCGCGCTCGCGCCCGTCCCTTTTCTGGATGTACTTGAGGGAGTACGGCTCTACGATGCGGTTGGCATCGTCATAGCGCAGACGCAAAAGCGTCTGCGTGCGAGCCGCGCGCATAATGGTAGCGCGATGGTCAGCATTGAAATAAGCGAACTGTGCGAAGCCGTTATCGGGATAACCCGTGAACAGTAGCTCCAGATCTGTCAAAAAAGCCGCGATCGCGTCTTCCACGCCAAGAAAGAACTGCTTGGCGCACACGACGGACTTTGCCCACTCCTGCCTATAGTGATCAAAAGCAGTTTTGAGGAGGATACCTTTGAGTGCAAACGGGTTCCGCAAAAAGATGGTCTTTTGTATCAGGGTGCGCATTACTTCGCGCCTGTCAAGGTTGCCGCCCATCTTTTGAATCGAGTAGGCATAGTCAAAGAGGTCTGGCGCGTGTTGGCGTTGCATCATGCACTTCAACTTGGTGGCGATGATTTCTTCGAGCTTCATGCAGGGGATGTTGCACGCCACCTCCGCCGCGTCCGAATATGGATGTATGAGGGGTAATTGCTGTATCTCGAGGATCACCTTATCGAAGCGGGTAATATCCATTGAGACGCGGAGCTTAATGTGTTTGGAGTTGCCGTAGAAGTCCTTGAAGTAGACGCGCACGTCGTACACCTTGAGGTCAGGTAGTGGCGCGTCGGTAGCAGTGAATTTTTCCTCCACACGGGTGTCATCCCGCGCGAACACCACCCCCGCCTGTTCCTCTATGGCGACGCACACTTTATTTATTTCGGTGCGGAGCACTTTTTGATTTATGTCGTAGGGTATGCCGAAGTCCAAGTCAGCGGAGTAGCGCGTGTCGAGGAAATAAGCTTTGCGGAGCGCATTGCCACCCTTTAGAAATATCTTGTCTTTGAGACTGCTTTGGGTGAAGATACCGAAAAGGAGCCAGCCGAAGACATAATCACGTTGTACATCCGAGGTGTGGATTTCAAACTCCTTTGCTTTTGCTTCTATTTCGGCGACATCAATCATGCACGCCTAGAATACTCCTTTTTTGCGGTAATAATCAATGGATTGCCCAAAGCGATATTCTTAGAGGCGCGCCGCAACAAAAAACATTTTGGAACTTGTCGGACTTACAAAATTGCCATCCCAATCGCCATACATCGTTTCAATTTGTGGCTGAGGAGTCTGGCTTTCCGAACTCGTATCATATAGTCGCGCGACCAAAACTTACTTAATAAAACGTGAGGAAAAAATGCGGAGAAATAGTGAAAAATTACCTTCATGGCTTCGTTAAATTTTTCAGGTGTTGCGCTATCGCCAAAGACGAGTGCTTCAATGCCAAGTACCGTGTGATTTTCATCTAGAAATACACCCCGTACTTTAGAGATCATAGAGTCGTGATTTTGTCTGATGAAATTAAATAGTGGCTTCTCATCCAGCGCAGGACCTTGGATTGGGCTTTCTATGCCAGTTCCTACAAACTTTGCCCTGCGGAGAAACTGCACACCGTACATTTTGCTTGTGCGGTTTTTTTCGATGACTTCTTCGGGGATAAGTTCTTCGTTTTTGTCTGTCATATTGGCATGATTATACGCGATATTTGAAAGATCGCATGCTACCCCTGCCCGGCGAGGACAAAACTGGCTCATCTCTAAGACGGACGAGACTGATAGAGTTGTAGTCCAAGTTTGTGGTATTATCCTTATAATACTCTTTAATAGATTGAAAAATCTTTATTTTTATGGTCATAGAAGAGGAACTTTTATATACGGTTGACGAACATAACGAGCCCATCGAGCCTGCCTCCAGAAAACTCTCTCACCAGCAATGGATTTGGCATAGGACATGCCAAATTTGGGTCATCAACGATAAACACCAAGTGCTTTGCCAAAGAAGATCGTTGTTAAAAGATATGAATCCGGGCAAATGGGAGGCAATCTTTGGTGGTCACATGGCTCCGAAGCAGGAATACATCGACTGTGCGGTCGGTGAACTACAAGAAGAGTTAGGGATAGCAGTAAAGAAAGATGATCTCCACTTTTTATTTGTAAACAAGAGTGAAAAAGATACTGAATTTCAAGGAATTTTTTATGTAAAGTGGAATGGTGATTCTGTGAGTTTGCAGCTCGAAAAAGAAGAGGTGGAAGAAGTTATGTGGATTCCTATGAAAGACCTGAAGAATGTATTCACAAGAAAGGATGCTAACTGGAGCAACTTTGGCTATGAAATGAAAGTCTTGCGAGATTTGCAAAACAGTGAACCCTCCGCCGACAGAGTCGGCGGTTTCCTAGCTCCGTTCGAGTCCGAATTGCAGTTGCCCTCTGTCTTCTTTTTCCTGGTGAGCGACATACGCAAGTATGGTTTTTTCATTTACTCCGACGGTAGAGACGAGAAATACCCTCGTGACCAGATACCGCCTCTGCCCCAGATTGCCTTTTGCATAAAACCATACTTTGCTTTGAATGTTTTGGCACTTTGGGATTTCATGAATTGAATGACGTCGGCAACTGAAATTCTCGGAGGTATGCAGAGTACCATGTGTATATGATCGGGTTGTACGTTGACCGCAATTACCTCGATATCGGTGTGGAGATCCTCCATTGTTTTGAAATACTGCTCCGCCTCATCTTTTATGTTGTTCACAAAGAGCTTGCGACGATATCGAGGCGTCCAGACGATATGGTACTCCGTCTTGTACACGCAGTGAGCTCCGTACCGGTATCTCATCGTCTATACTCTATCACACCATATCGTCTGGACGGGCAACTCCATCACCAGACAGAGTCTGGAGTTTTTTGTTGCTTAATAAAACCCAATTTATGACCCCATAGCGTGGCTTTCAGAACTTTATAAGGATAGGGATTACATCAGGCAAGTGACAAATGAGCTGTCGTCGTTAGTTATGGTTAGTGGTCAAAAAGCTTCGTAACTCGTCAACTGTTTTTGCTTCACCTCGCAATACTCCATCGTAAACATCTACAGATACAAACTCTTTTCCAACCCCATACAAGTTCATTTCAATAAGTTCTTCTTTTAGTGAAAGTATAGTGATACGTCTGTCTTCACTAGCGTTCAGTAGCTCATTTGCGTACCGATTTGTATCGCCAGTATGCGATTCTGGTTTTTGTAGCCAAATATCAATTTTCCAAACGCTATTACCAAAATTGATATCGGGAGATATCCAGTATCCGAATGGTCTTTTAACCGAATCTGTATGTGGGTAATTTACTCTATCTGCAGATTTGAACTTTGAAGTTTGGTCTAATTTGATGAGTCCACCACATAACTTGGCAAACAAATCTTTAGATGCATCGTCACTAATAATATCAATATCCAAATCAGGATAATTTAGGAGTTTATAGGAATAGCTCCCACCAATTGAAACTTTTCCGTATTGCTCTAGAATTGGGAGCAGTACTTCCTCTAATAAAGATGTGGCTTCAGTGTGTAACTCTTCTTGTTTTTGTAAAAGCGGGTGCATATACCAAAGGATATCACAAGTTCTGAACTCCCTTTAGGGTGTCTTGAATTACTTTGCAATATATGGCTTCTAAAGCTGTGACCCTACGGGGAATCGAAGCTTACAGCTTCAGTACAGGTTGTCGATATTTTGTTTCCTTACGTCACAAAATATCTGGCAACCTTTTCGAATCCCCTACCATCCCTTTCGGCACAGTAAGACCGCCCATGCGGGCGGTCTTACTGTGCCGATGTGACCCTACGGGGAATCGAACCCCGATTTAAGGCTTGAAAAGCCTCCGTCCTA
>CAZTKT010000020.1:0-15596 GCA_964614265.1 uncultured Candidatus Saccharibacteria bacterium
TAATAAAATTGACGACTTAAAATATAAAAATAAATCCATAAAATTAAGGGAGACCAAGGAATTGATGCTTGATGACTTAACCAATTCATTACCCTAGTCCAGTTAGGTAATTAATAGTTCGGATGCATTTCGCCGCCTGCGGTGGCGGGGAGCTGGCCAAAAATTCCGAACCGAAATCCTGAACTTTGACAATTTCAAGTTTTTCTTTGGCGACAGATTCAAAAATTCGCTATTTTAGTAAACCTAAACGTGGAAAGGATTTGGTTGAAAATACCCTTAACCTCATTATCTTCGCAGATAGTCCCCTTAGAGCAAATCATATCGATATTGATTGTAATGTATTTAGTTGAGAATTTAGGGTTCTCTATAGCCACACTTGAGCCGTACCAACCCTGTTTCTCGTATTCGAGACTCTCATATCTGAAAGCTTTTATACCAGTTAAGTTTACTGACACTTTTTTAAATTCAGGGTTATTATCATAATATTTGGTCTAATACCCTTTTCGGGAGGCTATTACAAATGCGGTCATTCACAGGAATTACTTTGTGGAGGACGATATACAAATTCGTTTTTATGATGCCCGTGTTGAAGTAGAAAGTCCTGGTACTTACCCTGGTCATATTACGGTAGAAAACATTAGAGCTGAACGATTTGCTCGAAATCCACTTATTTTACGAACACTGAATCGCTTTCAGACAGCACCAAATCTTGATATTGGAGAAGGTGTTGATCGTATGTTCAATGCAATGAAAGAGCAGAATCTTTATGAGCCAATTTTCTTTCCGCCAAGTTTTAGACCAAACACAGTCTTGTTGATCCTGCTTAATCTACAGAAAGTAGAGTACTGGGATACCGTCAGTAAATATTTGGATGAAAAATATAAAATCACGAATAAGGATGCTCGAGAAATTACGGGTATTGGAGACACAATAAAAATGTCCCGTTTACTCAAGCTCTGGGTTACAAAGGGTTTGCTCGAAAAAGTTGACTCTAAATTTAAGGGTGGAGTTTACTATAAAAAGGTTGGGGTTACAGTACCTAAGAAACTCGATACTGCATTTGCAAGGGGGGTTGCAAATGGAGACTCTGGGACCCTATTTCACTCCTAGATACCGGCCTATTTTGTATATGTCCATTTGCATAGATATAGATGAGGTATATCTCCCAACTTAGCGATATGGGTATTTCAGCAAAATCAGAGAGGCTTAAAGCAAAGTACGAGACACAGCTCGATCAGAAAGCTCAAGAGCTCGAAGAAATGGAAGAAGAACCCATTGCTAATGCCGACTTGAAAATTCCTTATCGAACCGTCTTAAATAAATCCATAGGACTGTTAATAAGACCTTATTTTGCTTGGAAAAAGCTCGGTCTAGTCGAACAACACTGCCTTTCCTACTTCATATTTACAGAGAAATTAGAATATGCAGACAAAGAGGGTTATAGAATCGATAAATTACCAAGTGCTGTAAGGCTTTTTGAGGATTTTGTTAATCAAAATTCCTTATGGTGGAGATGGCGGGAATCGAACCCGCGTCCGAGAAGATGCATGTATGCGCGTCTACAGTGTGTAGATCGTCTTAGGGTTTAAGTGACTACTGTATAA
This sequence comes from uncultured Candidatus Saccharibacteria bacterium, assembly GCA_964614265.1. Taxonomy (GTDB): domain Bacteria; phylum Patescibacteriota; class Minisyncoccia; order Phycocordibacterales; family UBA918; genus JACQKD01. Next base: position 1,605 of record CAZTKT010000020.1, read on the forward strand.
GACGAACGAAGCCAGTAGCTACCGAGTTTCAAGAAATTCAGATGTGTACGGAAACGACGTACTCATCTAGAACCCGATGGGTATTACACCGCGAGTCTCTCATCGGATGTCAGAGACCGCGACGTCGCGACTCGCGAGCTTACGCTCGAGCGAATGCGAAGTCCATACTCGAAAAGTATGGACTTTTCACGTTATTCTTAGCACGTGAATGTTCTCGAGATGTTAGAGAGTTCTCGAGAAGCTCTCACACTGCACGCAGACAATGCAATCAACCGTCGAAGCCGATCATCCCCTGAAAACACACGATGGGTGGGAGACGTGCATCACAGCACTTCGCTCCCTGCGCGCGACTACGCTCCGTGCTGTGATGCACGTCTCCTCGCGTGCCTTCAGTGAACGACCGGACTTTTTGGTTATTGATTTTTCAATGTTCTTTCGATGTCTCGTTTTGTGTCGCGCTCTTTCAGAGACTGGCGTTTATCCTGTTTTTTCTTTCCGCGCGCGACCGCAAAGTGCATCTTGATGTTCCGACCGCCATTATACACCATAATAGGCACTACTGTCAAGCCTTTCTGGTCTCCTTTCTGCTGTATTTCAGCGATCTGTTTTCGGGAGAGAAGGAGGCGACGGACACGGTCGGGTTCGTATCCTGAGGGTGCGTTTGCCTGTTGGTGGGCGGGAATGGAAGCGCCGACGAGATACGCTTCGCCACCGCGCACGATGATGTGCGCCCCTTCAAGGGTTCCTTTGCCTGCGCGAAGTGATTTGACCTCAGTACCGAGTAGTTCAAGACCCGCTTCGTATGTCTCGAGAAGCTCAAAATCAAATCGCGCTCGTCTGTGGCTGATCAACGCTTTCATAGGTAAAGCATAGCATGGGATGTCGTGTCTCGCCTGGATCGCTCGCAAATACGTCATACTTCTGTATAATGACAGTTCATGAATGAAAAGGAAGATATACCCACTGAGGGCGTACCTCTAGAGACCGCAACTCCCGAGAAGGGGGGGCAGGAGAAGCATATGCCCGTGGGCGGGGACCGTGGTGAGCGGGGGGGTGGCAAAAATGGATTTCACCTGAAGTTACCACAAGTAGGGCCAGGTAATTTTTGGAATAACATTCTTTCGACATTGCTTCTTCTTATGCTTCTAACATCGGTGTATTCATACGTGACAAATCGTATGGAGACACCGAAGGAGATCACGGTGTCGGATATTGCAGGACAGGTGAAGGCTCATGAGGTGAAAGGGTTGGTCATACGAGGTGAGAAAATTGAAGTCACTTATATTGATGGTGCGCGACAGCGTGCTGAGGCAAAAAAAGAAACGGATGCGGCGGTGACGGAGACATTGACGAAGCTTGGGGTGACGTCAGAGCAACTCTCGGGAATCACGATTGATATACAAAACGAGAGCGGGTTTCGTTTCTGGCTCGTGTCTTTGGCGCCGTTCTTGTTTCCGTTGTTGCTTCTCGGATTCCTCGCATGGTTTTTCCTACGACAGGTGCGTGGTGCGGGTATGCAGGCGCTTAACTTTGGGTCGAGCAAGGCGCGTATTATTGATCCAAATGATACGAGCCAACGAGTGACGTTTGATGATGTGGCGGGTGCGAAGGAAGCGAAAGAAGAATTAAAGGAGATTGTTGATTTCTTACGGAATCCGAAAAAGTTTTTGGATATTGGGGCACAGATTCCGAAGGGCGTGCTGTTGATGGGCGCGCCGGGGACGGGAAAGACATTACTTGCCCGTGCAGTCGCGGGCGAGGCAGGAGTGCCGTTCTTCACGATCTCTGGTTCTGAGTTTGTGGAGATGTTTGTGGGTGTTGGCGCGAGCCGAGTGCGGGATCTCTTTCATCTGGCAAAACGTGCCGCGCCCGCGATTATTTTTGTGGATGAAATAGACGCTGTTGGGCGCGTGCGCGGCACGGGCATCGGTGGAGGCAACGACGAGCGTGAACAGACACTTAATCAGATACTGGTGGAGCTTGATGGATTTGAGCCAAACGAGAAGGTGATCGTGATGGCGGCAACCAATCGCCCGGATGTGCTTGATCCTGCACTTTTGCGCCCCGGTCGGTTTGATCGTCGGGTGACGATTGATCTGCCGGACCGGGAAGATCGCGTGGCAATTTTGGGTATTCATGCGCGGAAGAAGCCATTGGCCGAGGATGTGGATCTTTCGGTGATCGCACAACGCACACCGGGATTCTCGGGCGCGGACCTGTATTCACTGATGAATGAAGGCGCGATTCTCGCCGCACGTGAGACACGAAAAAAAGTCTCCCAATTTGATCTGATTCGTTCGATTGAAAAGGTGATGCTTGGACCAGAGCGGAAGAGTCACGTACTCTCGAAACGTGAGCGCGAGATCACTGCATATCATGAGGCGGGACACGCGCTCGTGTCTTCCGTGCTTCCATATACCGATCCGGTACAAAAGATTTCGATTATTTCTCGCGGTCGTGCGGCTGGGTATACATTGAAGCTTCCCGATCAAGACCGGCGCATGCAGTCGCGTAAAGAATTTCTTGATGATATTGCGGCATCGCTCGGCGGATATGTGGCAGAAGAGATGATTTTTGATGATTTGACGACGGGGCCTTCGAATGATTTACAGGTACTGACGGGTCTCGCACGAGACATGGTGACCAAATATGGTATGAGTCCTGCCTTTGGTCCTGTGGTGCTCGAAGGCACTGGCGGACGGCTTATTGGCGGAGGAATGAGTGAGGATCGCGGATATGGTATGGCGGTCGCGGAACAAATTGATAGGGAAGTGAAAAAAATTATTGATGAGGCACGTGTGCAGGCGAAGGAGGTTTTGATCAAGCATCGCGTGGCGCTCGATGCGGTCGCTGCACGATTAATTGCCGTTGAAGCGCTTGAGCGGGAGGAGTATGAGGCAATACTCAAAGTGAATGGTGTTGAGGTGCGCGATTATTACCGTGATCTTGAAGGGCCACTTCCCGTCGGCGATCCAACAAAGGTTCTTGCGTCGAAGGTGTGATTGTTTCTCTGCTGTGGGCGTGCCTGGATTCGAACCAGGGACCGCAGAGGTATAAGCTCTGTGCTCTAACCAACTGAGCTACACGCCCGTCTGTCTCCACTGCACTATAGCGTAGTGGCGACCGAAGCTCAACTGAGTGGCATGTTTTGTCTTTGGGACAATAGGTAGCGATGTGATCTTATGAGAGAGATAGACTGGTTCTGTATTCTACTCAAAATGCAACATCTGCGCAATCGCTGAAACGCGCTCGTTGATCGCGGGGTGATGCGCGAGCGTCGGATCGTCGTGGACAAGTGTCTGCGCTTCGGTACGCGCGGCCTCGACCATCTTCGGATTTTTGATTGCTTCCATACCGAGATCGGTGATGCCCCACTGTTTGCCACCGTAGAGTTCGCCAGAGCCGCGCAGGGTGAGATCGTACTCGGCGAGCTCAAAACCGTTTTTTGCAGTGGTGAGTGCTTTGAGGCGTTCGAGGGTCCGGGGACTTTTGCTGTCGGTGTAGCAGAAACAGTATGCCTGATGATTACTGCGAATCACGCGTCCACGGAGCTGATGCAGTTGGGCAAGACCAAAGCGCTCGGCGCCCTCGATGAGGATGACGGTTGCGTTCGGGACGTTGACGCCGACTTCGACGACGGAGGTCGCAACAAGGATATCGATCTCGTGTTTTTTGAATTGTGTCATGACATGTTCTTTTTCTTTCGGTGTCATCTTGCTATGGAGGATGGCGATACGCCACTCTTGAAAGGTCTGCGCCTTGAGTCGCTTTGCTTCCTCAGTGACTGATTTTGCAATGAGGACATTGAGTTTGTCTGGGTCGGGCTCGTCAATACGCGGACAAATGACATAGACTTGTCTTCCCGCACTGAGTTCTGTCTCAATATCTTTGTACATACGGGTACGTTTGGGTGCGGTGATGATCGCGGTTTTGATTGGTTTGCGACCCTTTGGCATTTCGTCGAGTGCGGTGAGATCGAGATCACCGTAGATGGTGAGCGCGAGTGTGCGGGGGATGGGCGTGGCGGTCATCGAAAGGAGGTGGGGCATTTGTGGGTGAGCGGCGTTTCCACTATTTTTTTGTGCCAATGCGCGACGTTGTCTCGTACCAAAACGATGTTGTTCGTCAATAATGACATATGCAAGATGTTTCCACCCAACCGACTTTTGAATGAGTGCGTGGGTACCGATGAGGATCGGGATCTCACCGTTTTTGACCCACTTGAGGAGCTGTGCTCGAGATATTGCTGTGGGTTTTGTGGGATCAACCTTGGAGGGAAATTTCATACAACCGCTTCCGGTGATGAGTCCTATCTGGATGGGAAGATGACGGAAATAGTCGATGAAGGAGAGGAAGTGTTGGCGGGCGAGGATTTCAGTTGGCGCCATATAGGCGACTTGTAGATTTCCCCAGTCTTTGTCTTGGTCGGGTCGGGATGTTGCCACTGCGTACGCGGTGGTTGCCGCAACGGCAGTTTTACCACTACCGACATCTCCCTCAAGGAGACGTGACATCGGGGTTTCTTTTTGAAAATCATCAGTAATGGCAGTGATGGCGCGCTCTTGTGCGCCAGTGAGCGGAAAAGGGAACCTACTCGTAAATGCCTGTAGGTGTGCACTATCGGTGGTGATGTGGTGACTCTGTGCGGAGGTTACGTCCGCGCGTTCTTGTTGCTTTACAATCTGAATACAAAACACTTCCTCAAACGCAAATCGTTTCCGTGCGGCGGCAGTGTGTGTGGCTTTTTGGGGCGCATGAATCCAGATCAGTGAGGTTTTGAGCTCAGGGAGAGTGTAGCGTTTTCGTATGTCCTCAGGGAGAGGATCGAGTAGTGTTTCAAGGATTCCCGAGCGGAAAATTTTTTGTATGGTGTGATAGATCCATTTTGAGGTGACGCCGCTACTTTCTCGATAGATAGGGTAGAGTGTTTCGCTGGGGCCTTCGTCGGCGTCGGTAGTGTGAAAGAGCGAATCATGTCGATCGATCGGCAACTCTTCGAGTGTTTCAATTTCTGGATTGGCAAGGTATATTTTTTTATCACTTCCACTTACCTTGCCCGCTAGCTTCACATACGCACCCTCCCGAATCATTTTTGCGAGATAGGGCTGATTAAACCAGATTATTTTCATACGAGCGGTGCCGTCTTCAATCCATCCCTCCGCGATTGGTTTACGACTCTTCCACGCCTTACGCGTTTTGAGTCCCGATATTTTTCCATACACGACGGCACTCTGACCCTGTGTGAGTGTGTCGACTGATTGTATGGCGGAGATGTCTTCGTATCGGGTGGGGAGATGGTAGAGCAGATCGAGGATGGTGTGGATACCAAGCATACCAAGTGCTTTTATGTGTGCCTCGTCCATGCGTATGTGTTGTGAAAGTTGGTGGTGTGGTTGCATAGCGTATACTAGTTGGTGACGGTACTTACCAGTATAGCGATATTCCTTCATGACACCAAAAAAGAAAGACTATGGGGCGCTTGCCCTTGCAAGACACAAGAAACTGCGTGGCATCTTCTCTTGTCACGCTCCCCTCGATCTGGTCTATGTATTGGAGGAGACTCAATGTAGTAATACGGGTTTTTCTGTGGTTAAATAGCACCATGCTGAATGGTACGTTCTTCATGCGTTCTTCTTTCAAAAAGTTTATGCTTATACTCGTCTTCATGGTTACCTCGCTGCTCATTGGAGTGGCGGCATACTATTTTTTGTATTCTCATAACTACACTATCCTCGAAACTCGAACGTTCTCGTGTCCTGGCATGGAAGGGTTTACCTTTGACTACCCGGTGTTTGAAGGATGGGAGAGTATTACGCATGTAGAGAATCAAACGGAGAAGGACATAACTGTCGTTCCGGTGGAAGAATATGACACCTGTAAAATAAAAATCTCTCGCACTGGTGAAAACTACACTCGCTTTGTTATGCAGGTGACGATGGGAGAGAATCTCAATCTTCGTACAGATAAATTCTTACTTGGGAGAAATAATAACGCTATTCGCTATATTCCCGCAGATAAAAATAATAACAGCGTTTATTTCCTAGTTGGAGAAATTCCAGGTGTTCTCGTAGAATTGTTCGATCTCTCCATGAAGAGGAATACTCGCACGCCCGGCTTCTCTCGGGACATTTTTTGGAAGACGGTGACAGAGAGTTTTCGGATGACGAGCATTCTCATGGAGGTCACCAAGGAGGGTGCGCAAGGCACCACAGCAGTTCTTGAAATCAGCGCTAGGGGTGTATCAATAAAAAGAAGTGGTGAAAAAGAAATCCAGAATCTTGTTGAGGATATAAATGCAAGACAGACGTTGCCATTAGATGGTGGAAATCACTCTGGTAGAGATCGAGTGTATACTACTCAAGAAATTGCAAGGGGGCGTCAAAACTACCCCTACGCAGTCCGGCAGTATTTTGAGGAACATAACTATGATGTAAGCATAGTAGCTCCCGACGAACCGCTTGGTCGATGATGCCAACAGACTTTCTCAATTATGCGGATAGCGTACAATGGTGTGGATAGTTAATAATAGCGATTTCTTTCGGTATGACACCAAAAAAGAAAGACTATGGAGCGCTTGCCCTTGCAAGACACAAGAAACTGCGTGGCAAGCTTTCGATTGCCCCAAAAGCAAAACTACTCTCACGCGATGACTGGAGTACTTTTTATACACCGGGGGTTGCAGCTGTTTCTTCATATCTGGCGAAACATCCTGCTGAAGCTCGCGAGTATACAATAAAGCGTAATACGGTTGCGGTGATCTCTGATGGTTCGGCAGTATTGGGCTTGGGTAACATCGGCCCCATTGGCGCACTGCCGGTGATGGAAGGGAAGTGTGTGATTTTTAAAGAAATGGCCGACATCGACGCGTTTCCAATTGTACTGGATACACAGGACACAGAAGAAATTATTAACACAGTGAAGTACATTGCGCCGGTCTTTGGGGGAATTAATCTCGAAGATATTTCGGCGCCGCGTTGCTTTGAAATAGAAGAACGATTGAAGAAAGAACTCTCGATTCCGGTGATGCATGACGACCAGCATGGTACGGCGATTGTGGTGCTCGCAGGGCTCATAAATGCGGCGATTGTGGTGAAGAAAAATCTCAAGAAGATGAAGGTTGTCATTGTTGGCGCCGGCGCGGCGGGGCGTGCGGTCGCACTTCTCCTTGTGCGGTATGGGGTTGCAGATGTGGTGGTCGTCGACAGCGCCGGCGCCATCGTCTCCACACGTCAGGGTTTAGTTCCATACAAACAGGCACTTGCCACAGTCACCAATCCGCGTGGTGTGAGTGGTTCTCTGGCGAGTGCGATCGTGGGCGCTGACGCGGTGGTAGGTGTCTCTGGTCCGGGGACTATTGCGATGGGATACGTCGAGAGTATGGCAGAGCGAGCGATTGTTTTTGCGCTCGCCAATCCAATCCCAGAGATTATGCCAGAAGATGCGCGTCGCGCTGGTGCGCTCGTGATCGCGACCGGGCGTTCCGATTTTCCTAATCAGGTCAATAACTCACTTGCATTTCCTGGCATCTTTCGTGGTGCGCTTGACCGTGGGGTGCGAGAAATTACCGACGAGATGAAACTGCGTGCGGCTAAACAATTAGCGGCGCTCGTAAAGAAACCAACAGCGAATCTCATCATTCCTCCTGTGACGCAGAAGGGACTCGTCAAAGCGATCGCATCAGCAATACGACGATAGTAATGGTGTTTCTGTCCGGTATGTGTGTTTATGGTACTCTGAAGGGGATGCAGAGTATTACCCCAAGTTTTTAGTTATTTTCTTGTACATATGCTATACACATCATCATCTGAAAACAGTGATACAAAAAGGGCGTTGATCCGAGTCGGCTCACGGTGTGCCATTTTTGGTGGGATCATTTATATGATTGCAAATATTTTGCATCCGCGCTCTTCGAACATCTCATTTACTCCGGCGCAGATACAGACGGTGGCAGATAGTGGTATATGGTTGACCGATCACCTTGTCCTTTTTCTCGGCGGTTTCCTGCTCCTCGGCGGTTTTGTGGCCCTGCGACAGCTACTTTCTTCTGGACGCAGTATGGTATGGGCAGAGCTTGGCTACGTGAGTGCGGTAATCAGCACCTGTGTATTTACCGTACTCATGGCACTTGATGGCATCACGTCAAAGGTTGTGCACAATTCATGGGAGGATGCTGTGGGTACGGAAAAAGTTATTGCGCTACGTGTTGCTGAGATGATGGAAGAAATAGACGTGGGTATCTTTAGTATTTACATCATTATCTTTTTTGGCATTACCTTCTTTCTTTGGGGTATGGCAGTGGCAAAAGGGGATGTCTTCCCTCGGTGGCTCGGTTGGGTGGCGGTACTGCTTGGAGTTTCCGCATTTTTTATCGGTTTTGCACAAGCATACACCGGTCTCTCTGTGCTCGTGACCAACACACTTTTTGCCACCTGTTCGAGTCTTCTTATACTCTGGGTACTTATCATTAGTTTTTTAAGTCTACGCAAAGGGAAACAGATGGGGTAGTGTCCCGCAGGGATGGTGTTTTGTTACATCATTGGTCTTTTCGCTCAAAGAAAGTTCGCGCAAAGGCTACTATTTCACCGCAGATTGAAACTTCCGAATCCGAAAGGTGGAAGATGCCCCGCGCCGACGGCGCGGGTGTGGGCAAAAGATGCCGTCGCTCCGCGACGAATTGGGACGGGACGGGAATTTCAAAACGGGCGGATTTGTCTCTTGTCTCAAGTCTAAAAACAAATTTATGTTAAAACCAAAATATTTTCTTTACGCTCGCAAATCAACAGAGGAAGATGATAGACAGGTGATGTCTATCGAAGCTCAACTTTTTGAGTTACGTGAAATAGCGCGTAAAGAAAATCTTGAAATCCTTGAGGAATTTCAAGAGTCGAAAAGCGCAAAGACACCAGGACGCGAAGTATTTGGCGAGATGATGGCCCGCGTTGAACAAAACGATGGTGTCGGCATATTGGCGTGGCATCCTGACCGTCTTGCTCGTAATAGTATTGATGGCGGGCGCATCATCTACGCCGTGGATACGCGCAAGGTCGTGTCTTTGCGATTTCCGACATTTTGGTTTGAACCAACTCCGCAGGGACTCTTTATGTTGCAAGTGGCGTTCGGACAGAGCAAATATTATTCCGATAACCTCGCCGAGAATATCAAGCGTGGCATCCGCCAAAAATTGCGTCGAGGCGAGTGGTTGAATCTCGCACCTTTCGGGTATCAGAATAATCCTCGTACACATAATATCGAACCACATCCAACTGAAGCTCGTATTGTTAAACTAGCTTTTGAAGAATACCCGAAAGGTGCTCATTCGTTTATTTCTCTCGGCCAATTTTTGGCGGATTTGGGAGTGGTGTCTCGAAACGGAACGCCACTTGCCAAAGCTTCCATCAAACGACTTCTCACAAACAGAGCATATCTTGGTTTTATCAAACATGGTGGTGAATGGTTTGATGGAAGCTTTGAGCCAATTATTTCCCCGCAATTGTTTTCAGCCGTGGAGAAAGTGCTCAAGAGCCGTGAGCGACCGCGCAAGCGGAAAGCGAGGCACGATTTTCCCTTTACCGGACTTTTTCGCTGTGAGGAATGTCAAAGTATGATCTCGGCACAGTGGGCGACGGGAAAATCTGGCCATCGCTACCGCTACTATCGTTGTTCTAAAAAGCGCGGTGTCTGTTCGCAGTCATATATTCAAGAGCACTTTCTCGCAGAACAAATACAATCACGGCTGAAAACAATTTCACTTTGCGATGTGTATACCGACTGGATGTTAAACAAAGTGACAGAGTTTGAGCGTGAGGAAATATCAACATCGCAAAGTGAGGTTCAAAATCTTTCCGATAATATCAAAGCGAATGAAACGCGCATGGAAAAACTTGTCTCTACTTATCTCGATGGTGATATTGCAAAAGATATGTATCTCACACGAAAGGATACTCTCATGCGCGCAATTCTCGCTTTGAAAGAGAAAATGAAAGATTTTGAACGCGGGAGAAATAATTGGGTCGAACCCCTGCGGAATTGGATTTTAGACTTGAAACAAGCCAATTTTTTGTCCATATCAAATGATTTCCATGAAATCAAATCATTTGTACAAAAAATCGGAACGAACCCGTTGGTTCGTGACAAATCCGCCCGTTTTGAAATTCCCGTCCCGTCCCAATTCGTCGCGGAGCGACGGCATCTTTTGCCCACACCCGCGCCGTCGGCGCGGGGCATCTTCCACCTTTCGGATTCGGAAGTTTCAATCTGCGGAGGGGGGGAGATTCGAACTCCCGAGACCTTTCGGCCTGGTGGTTTTCAAGACCACTGCACTAGACCAACTATGCGACCCCTCCGGGGGTTGTGTTGTACCTCTAAATTGTGATAGTACCAGAAATATTCTCGGGCGTACACTGAGGGTCTATGCTAGACTGCCCCTATGCGTATTCTTGGTATTGATTACGGGACGAAACGGGTGGGGGTCGCGATCTCTGATCCGGAGGGGAGGATGGCATTTCCTCTCGCGACGTACCCAAACAACGACGCGCTTTTGAAGGAAATCGGTGGGTTATGTGTCAAAAAGGAGGTGGAACTGCTGGTGGTTGGGATGTCCCATGACCTTGATGGTACACCAAATCGGGTACAGAGAGACATCGATGTATTCGTCGAGGAGCTGAGAGCGGTGGTGCCGGTACCCATTCATCTGGAACTTGAACGATTTAGTACCCAGGCTGCATTACGGATACAGGGACGAACGGCACAGACCGACGCCTCTGCCGCTGCACTCATTCTCGAATCATACCTTGCTCGTCAGCGGGGGTGAGGTATGATCTACTGTGTATGATCACTTATGACGATTTTGCAAAACTTGAGATCACGATGGGGGTGATCACTGCGGTTGAGATTGTGGAAGGGGCAGACAAGCTCCTTAAACTTTCGGTTGATGTTGGTGAAGAAAAAATGCGGCAGATTATTTCGGGTATTCGGACATACTTTCCTGACCCCCAGGTGTTGGTCGGCCAACAGTGCCCATTTTTAACAAATCTTGAACATCGAACGATCCGTGGACTGGAGAGTGAGGGAATGTTACTTGCGGCGCATGTGGATGACACCTTTGCGTTACTCGTACCATCAGTGGCACTACCAGCGGGCACGCGAGTGCGGTGAGTGTGCGTGATTTTCGTCCACACGGTGTTGACGACTATTGCTGTGTTTATACCAAGAGCATCGTATACTAGAGGAATGAGTTCTCTTGCGTACATAGCAAAGGTATTTCCTCCTCCTCGCCTTATGACGCTGCCGAGTGTGGGAATCGACATTTCCGAGTCATCACTTAAATATGTGCGATTCCAAGCGCAGCACTTTTCGCGCGCACTGACACATTGGGGGGATATTCCGATTCCTCCGGGAGTGATCACGCGTGGCAGTATTACCAATCCTGCGGGCCTTGCTGAAGTACTCACGAAGGTTCGTATACGTTGCGGCACCCCGTACGTGCGACTCTCTCTTCCTGAGGAACGTGCGTATCTCTTTGAGACAGAAATATCACACGATGTGGCTGAGAAGGATATACAGAATCTTTTAGAGTTTCGTATGGAAGAAAATGTACCACTCGCATCCCGAGACGCCGTCCTCGATTATGAGGTTGTCACGGATGCTACCCCCCAAGAGACACTCCATATGAGTGTATCGGTATATGCGAAGGAGACAATTGAAGACTACTCTGAAGCATGTGCCACTGCCAAGCTCGTCCCACTCTCTTTTGAAGTTGAGGCGGATGCCATCGCGCGGGCGGCCATTCCTTTTGAGGAGACGGGTGTGTGTATGATTATTGATCTCGGGAGGATGCGAACAGGTCTTGGTGTTATTCACAGACACACGTTGCTCTATACTTCCACCATCGACATCGGTGGGCAACAGTTTAGTGATGTCTTAAGTCGACATCTTGAAGAGGAGGATGATGCGGTACTTACACAATTAAAGAATGAGCGGGGCTTGTTGCATACAGGGAATCCGAATGATCTCTATAATGTATTATTGTCAGTCGTGACGACTCTGAAAGATGAAATCGCGACACGTATTGGCTATTGGCAGACACGTAATAGTGGGACAGAGCGGTCTATCAAAAAAATTATCCTTTGTGGGGGGGGTGCAAATATGATGGGGTTACCGGAGTATCTCAGCGAGATGTTGGGTATTCCGACTGAGCGTGTGGACGTGTGGAGTAACGTACCACACCCACCAGATTGGGTGCCACCGATTACTCGGCGGTACTCGTATGGGTATGCGACTGCAATGGGCCTTGCGCTCCGAGATACCCTAGAGCAAAAAAAACTATGATCACGTTTCTTTCCCATGGGGCAATAGCGATGATCAAGCGTGAATACTGGACGCGCACACTCAGTGTGTGGGGATTGTTATTGGTAGGGGTGCTGGTGGTGGTGATAGCGTTACTTGTTCCCACATACATTTTGCTTGTGCACCAAGTAGAAGCACTCTCCTTTGAGACGGTCACGGCGGCAAATTCTGAAAGTCGTGTGGCGTATGAGGAAGCGCAGAAGTCTCTTAAGAAAACGCAAACACTCGTACAACAGCTGAGCCAGCCACATGTGGGCCCCAATCCCTCATCTGTATTGGATACAATCCGGAACATGCAGACAGACATCCTCCTCCTCTCTGGTTTTTCATATACAGATACTGCGAACGTTGAGGATCCGGTACAGATGCAGATTCATGGTATCGCCCGAACACGTGCCGCGCTCGTTCAGTTTTCGGCTGAACTTAATCGAAATCCACTTTTTACACAAGTGGAGATTCCTGTTTCCGATTTTGCACCTGACCACGACTTGTCGTTTACGGCGACGGTTCTTCTTTCCAGTAATGCTCCTTCACCATGACTACCGAGACAAAAAAATTAGCAATGCTCTCTGGGACTTTGTGTGTGCTTGCTACGGCTGGGCTATGTGGTATGTGGTATATGGTAGCGCGGGTTGATGCGCGTTACAGAGAGGAACTTCACACACACGCAACACAACGCGCGGTCGAAGAGAGAGTAAAATCTGTAAACAAGTTTTTGGCTGAGACGGCACAAGATCGGGATGCACTCACACAGTATATGCTTACCGAAGACTCGGTTGCCGTGTTTCTTTCTCGTATCGAAGGCCTTGCCAAGTCACTTGGTATGAAGGCGGAGACCAAATCTCTTGCCGTGAAGCCAATTATTGATATCAGCATACCGAAAGATAAAAAGTCGCCGGCAGGGAAAGAAAGTGAGACCTTTGAGTACCTCACACTTGAAGTGAGAACCGCGGGATCTTTTCCTGCGGTGATGAAGATGCTTTCATTACTAGAGTTACTGCCGTATCAAACACAGGTTCGTTCTGTGGCGATTGAGCATGTTGGAGAAATAGAGACGACGGATATGTGGCAGGGTACTTATCAGTTGTATGTCACCAAATATCAATAAGTATGATCACTCCACACAATATACTAGCGATGGTCAAACGCATGATGCGGAAAAACAACGGCTATGTTGAAAGATGCATAACACATCCCGTGCGTGAGTGGTGGATTGGTTTATTTGTGTCAGTGATATTGCTGTGTAGTAGTGGGGTGTATGCGGTGTATTTATTCTGGAGCACCAATGCGCGTACCACGGATACAACTGAGGTGGCTGTGGAAACTGCAACGTATGATCAGAAACTTATCAACCAGGTACTTACTCAGTATCATGAGCGACAAGTTCGGTATGAGGCTCTTTCCGCGGAAATAGTTCCGGCGCCGACAATACCATCAATCAACGCTTCTTCAACAGCTACGTCGTCATCAAAGACAGTACCCGTTGTCAAAGACGCACCAATAGAGGTACAGTAGGGTGGGGTGAGCAAAAATGCCTCCCAGACCACAGGTTGAGCCAAGTGGGTGGAAAACGTAGGAGAGTGTTAGGGTGTGTATTGCACTCAACAAAAAATGCCTCCCGGACCAAAGATCGATCCGGTGAGAAGA